>JANMMV010000491.1:0-13843 GCA_031373565.1 Saprospiraceae bacterium | reverse complement strand
GCGTACACCTTCCTCGAAATGTAACCGTCCTCTTCCAATTGCCGAAGTTGTGTCGTGAGCATTTTATCTGATATATGCGGTATGTCTTTGCGTAATTCACCATAGCGCATCACATTGTCTTTTAGTCGCCACAAAATAGGTGCTTTCCAGGTTCCACCGATTTGTTCCATAACCAATTGAACAGGGTTATAATAAATTTTTCCTTTGTAACTAAAATCTGGCATTTGTCAAATTGAGAATGAATCATTAAAAATCGAAAAACTAGCATGATGATATTGATAAATGAACCCTTCTGTTTTAACTTTTGAAACAAACAGATCCACGATCAAATCCCTATATAGTTAATACTTTCCTATAAGTATGTATCGCACTATTCAGTTATACTATTGACAAAGGTATATATAGTTATGATATTTGCATCATCATTAAACAATAAAAATAAAGATGGTAACAGAAGTAAACAACTATGTGCATTTTCATGGTGCGCCAGCAAAAGGTAAAATTTTAATGGTGGCAAGTTCACCAAGTGTAAGCACACAAACACAATGGCCTATTGGCTTTTGGGCCGCCGAACTAACACATCCACTTCGGGTATTTCAAGAAGCTGGTTATGAAGTGGAGCTGGTGTCGACTGAAGGCGGAAAATTAGAAATGGACGGCTATTCCAATCCAACAGACGCAAGTGGTTATTCGGCTCATGATGTAATTTCGTTGGGGTATATGCAACAAAAGTCGTTCAACGATATGCTGTCAAACACCAAAAAACTAACGGAAGTTGATGCTAAAAACTATGATGCCATTTTTTTAGTGGGCGGACAAGGTCCGATGTACACCTTTAAAGGAAATACAGATTTAGAAAAATTATTTGTGTCTTTTTATGAAGCTGGCAAGCCTAGCACTGCAGTTTGTCATTCTACAGCTTTATTGTTGGAAGCCAAAAAATCAAATGGCGAATTATTGGTTAAAGGGAAAACGTGGACTGGTTTTGCTGATGCCGAAGAAGAATTTGCAGACCAAGCCGTAGGAATGAAAATCCAACCTTATAGAATTGAAACGGAAGCTAAGAAAATAGCAGGAACGACTTTTAATGTAGCAGCACCATTTAGTTCATATGCTATCCAGGACGGAAATTTAATCACAGGACAACAACAAAATTCGGGTTCAGCCGCCGCAGAATTATTAGTAAAACAATTAAATAAATAAATAAATGAATGCAATAAATTGGTTTGAAATTCCTGCTCTTGATTTGGAAAGAGCATTTCAATTTTATTCTACCATATTAAATAATAATGTTCGTATAGGCACATTTGGAAATGGAGATTTGATATTATTTAATGTCCCATTTAATACTGGTGAAGCAGTTGGCGGTTCAATCGTCGTTCGAGAAGATTTAAAGCCTACAACTGATGGTGGAAATATTTACCTAAACGCATTCGGAAAATTATCTGACGCTGTCTCCAAAGTAGAAAACGCGGGAGGAAAAGTAATTGTTCCATTTATGGATTTAGGAAAATTCGGTTATTCTGCCATAATTATAGATAGTGAAGGAAATAAAATTGGCTTACTTTCCAATGAAAAATAAAATAGTTATTGCAATGGCAATGCTTCTTTCGAGAAATGTTGCCATTGCACAATTAAATGAAAGTGATACACTAAAATTTCAGATGCGTGCATCTGCATCTGGCTCTTGGCAAAAAGGAAATGTTGATTTATTGGTAGTCCGTGGGAAATATGATTTTGTAGCCAATGGCACTAAAGATGTAGTTTTTAAAAGTCAAAACAGTAGCTTATACCAGCATTTTGGGGATTTTAAAGCCGATAACGATATCAATAGCCGAAACTATTTGTACTATAAACCACGACAAAAAACATACCCTTTTGCGATGCTATTTGCACAAACCAATTTTCGCAGAAAGATAGATTACCGATTTTTTGGTGGTGTTGGTATTACATTTCAAGCCGTTCGCAGTGAAATTAGTACTATTAAATTATCCGCATCGGTAGTAAATGAAAAAACACGATTTTCAACCAATCAGTTTAATCAAATGGAGTACAATGGCAATAATGACATTGCTTTATGGCGGGGAACTGCTTATGTTTCGGGGATTCATAAAATAGGAAATAAAAACTTACGGATATTTTATAATGGATATTGGCAGCCAGCTTTTGAAGCAATTGCAAATAACAGAGTGCAAGTAGATGGTGGCGTAGAAATACCGATTTGGAAGGGGTTGAACTTTAATGCACAGTACATTATTAATTATGAACAAGTGGTTGCAGAAAAGATCAAACAAACAGATAAGATATTAACGTTTGGTGTCTCTTATCAATTCAAAAAATCCAATATCAATAATTTATAAAATGATCGTAAAAAGAAATTTTGATTTGAATAAGGTGTTTTGGAACATTCGCTACGAAACTTTAACAACGTTTATAGTAGCGGTAGTAATTTACCTGCTCCACAGTTTTGAAATGATCGATATTGCTGTACCCTTTTCGGTGGCAGGAATACTAGGCTCAGCACTAGCTATTTTTATAGCCTTCCGCAACCAAAGCAGCTATGCCCGTTGGTGGGAAGCTCGAACTATATGGGGCGGCATTATCAATAATAGCCGAATTTTTGCAAGACAAATTATTGCTAATGTGGATAATGCCGTAACCATTGGTAAATCGTCTAAAACCGATGCAGATACTTATAAAAAAGAAATGATTGACCGACAAATTGCATTTGCCCATAGTTTGCGATTACATTTGCGAAAGCAAAATAATAGGAATGAATTTCAGCATTTATTATCTGTAAGTGAATTTAATGAAATAAAGCAAAAACAAAACCGACCTAATATGTTATTACATACACAAGGGATTCGCATTAAAGAAGCGATGCAAAAAGAAATGTTGGGTACTTTTGACAATATCAGTATGGAACCCAATTTGGCTTCATTTAGCAATTGGCAAGGCGCTTGCGAACGTATCAAGAACACACCCTTGCCTATGAATTATCAGTATTTTACCAAAGTATTTTTGTACGTCTTTATTTTTATACTTCCTTTGGCATTAATCGCTGATTTTACAAAAATGAACGCCAGTTGGATGGTCATTCCGGTTAGTTTTATCATTTGCTTCGTGTTTGCTGTAATGAACCGAGTAGGCGAAATCAACGAGAATCCATTTGAGAACCAAATACAGGATATCCCGATGACAGCACTTTGCAATACGATTGAAAGAGATTTGAAAGAAATGTTGGGAGAACCATTGCCCGACAAAATTGAACCACAAAATGGATTTTTGTATTAAAAAAAATAAAAATTAACGAAATGAACATAGCAATTATTGGTACAGGAAATGTTGGGGGTGCTTTGGCGACGAATTGGTCAAAAAAAGGCCACCACATTCATTTAGGTGTACAAGATGTACAAAAATTTAAAGGTAAAGAACTTTTAAAAAACGAAAACACGCGTGTGTATTCTATTAAAGAAGCTGTAGCAAAATCAGAGGTAGTTTTAATAGCAACGCCACCCACAGTCATTTTTGACATTCTCGAGCAAATGGGTAATGTGTCGGGAAAAGTAATCATTGATGCCACAAATTCAGTAATGAAAAGCCCTGAACCATATAAAACAGTTTATCATTGCCTTATCGATAAGACGCCTGCAGAAATAGTAAAGTGTTTTAACAGTACTGGCTTTGAAAATATGCTAAACCCGCTCTATAATGGTGAAGGTATTGACATGTTTATGGCAGGCGATAGTGAAAAAGCAAAGTCAGTTGCCACCATGTTATCCACAGATGCAGGATTTGGGGTCTGTGTAGACTTTGGCAAGTCCGACAAAGTGGAGTTATTAGAAAAATTTGCATTGTCGTGGATAAATCTAGCAATTATGCAAGGTCACGGCCGTAACATGGCTTTCAAAGTTGTTCGAAGATAGGAGAAAAAACAAAGCAGTATTCCCTTTAGTAATTTACCAGAAGTTTGATTTTGGCTTTTCGATTTATTTTGATAGCTTGAAATGAATAGATCTATAAGTTACCTAACTCATCAAATTTCTCACTAGTTAATATGTGAACATTTCTGCTAATTTTTTCTATATCCCAGTCCCACCACTTCATTGCTAGTAACCGCTCAATTTGCTCTTGTGTATATCTTTTTTTGATTTCCTTAGCTGGATTTCCACCAACAATGGAATAGGGCTCAACATTTCTAATAACAGTTGAATTGGCTGCTATTATAGCTCCATCTCCTACCTTGATACCCGGCATAATGGTAGAATTAAAACCAATCCACACATCATTTCCAATTTCCGTATTTCCTTTTGTTGGGTACTCTTTACCATCCATAGCTCTTTCCCAATCTCCACCAAAAATCGCAAAAGGATACGAACTAATGGCAGTTGTTAAGTGGTTTGCACCATTCATGATAAATTTAACATCAGACGCAATCATACTAAATCTTCCAATTATTAACTTATCACCAATAAAATCAAAGTGGTATTTTACATTTTTCTCAAAATTGGTCACACTTTCAAAATCGTCATAATAGGTATAATCTCCTACAATAATATTCGGATTCGTAACTATATTTTTCAGAAAACATAGTCTTTTGTAATTATTTAATGGGAACTTTGTGTCTTTATTAGGTATTTTCATTTTGGTATTGGTTAATTATTTCCAAGTTTCGTCTTTACATGCCTACATTTTATCTACTAAATTCCTTATAATCGATGTTAGGATCATAATCGCCTTTGGATCTTATGGAGTGCAATTCACTTTTTGGGTCTTTGGATTTGATAAAAGGAAATAATAGCTGAACGTACCATGGTTCTTTTACTTGATTCCAAGCACCAAATCTTTGAGGATAAACTCTCGTGATTTTAGCTGTTGCAAATATCACATCCCATAAAAATAGTAAATTCCCATAATTACCATTGGGGTGCGAGACATCATCTTCTGCCGTCAATCCATGATGTGCAAAATGCGTACATGGCGTTGAAATTGTTCTTTCAATTAGCCAGGTAATTGGACTCAATATTTTATGCTTGAAAAGAAACCTATCCCATCTCGTTTCACTATGCGCTAAAAGAATGACAATTAATTTTACCGGCAAATAAAATAGGTAAACATACCCCATGCCAAGGTAAACTAAAATCGCAGAAAACCAGATACCCGGCATCAATGCATAATATAAAACGGCATTTCTATAGGTGACTAAAACGCCCATCTCCTCAATGACATGGTGAGGTCTATGTAACTTCCACATGGTACGATTCATATGCGATAATCGGTGCCACCAATATTGCATCATATCGTCCAATATCAAAAAAGCGACTATATGCCACCAAAATGATGCACCTATATAATAGTCTTCAAATCCTGAAAAAAAGTGATTCATAACCCAAAAGGTCACAAGAAAAATACCAGGTTGAATCAAAGTCGGTAATGTAAGCAAGCTAACGATCTCAATTGTAAAATCATTTTTGGTGCGTTTTTGCTCTAGATATAAACCTCCTAGGACCTCCGCAAATCCTAATAACAATAGAGCGATAACAGGTATAAGTTTACTCAAATGTTCTGGTTGCATATCTACTTATATAAATGATTTAATTATTTTGATCTAGTAACTTACACCTAGTTTTGTTAAAATTCAATACAAATATAGCATATTTCTGTTAGTCAAAAAACTATGTTTCAAAGGATGGTATCGACAATTGGTCTAAAATGTTTATGCTCGGATCGAATGATGTTGTACCTTTGTAGTAGAATTAAAACAAATCTTAGCAACCACTAAACTTTCATTTTATGATACAAAAAACATCAAATGCATTCATTGCTGCCTCATGGATAGCCCTTGGTTCTGGGCTTATAGGCTTTCTTTTAGGGCTTTGGGGTTCTGATATGTTACTCAACGAAAGGGGATATTATTTTACCGTCTTAATGTTTGGACTTTTTGCAGTGGTATCTCTTCAAAAAAGCGTTAGGGATAGAATGGATGGATACCCCGTCACTGACCTATACTACAACATTTGTTGGTTTGCTACATTATTGCCTATCGCACTCCTTATCATAGGGCTTTGGAATGCAACACTTCTACCTAGTGAAAAAGGATTTTACATTTTTGCTTTTCTGCTAGCGATGTTTGGCGCCATTGCCGTTCAAAAAAACACGAGAGACAACATAGCCATCTCTAAAGCAGGAGAATAAATTTTATACATCTTGGTACTGTATCCCAGCTCGTAATAATCTACCAAATTTCAGCTTCTATACTATTCCAACAATCGATTAGAGCAAAATATGAACCAAATCTTACCCGTATACAGTAATCCTTCTCTCACTGAAAACATAAAAGTCCTCAAAGCGAGCTACAAAGCAGGATTACGTAGATTTGAATTTACCAATAGAAACGAAAATGCATTAGATGTTTTTGCTGAATTGGTTGCAATTTGCAATGCTGAAATGCCCGATATGAAACTAGGAGCTGGAACCATCTTAAACCCAGTAGATGCTAAAAATTTTATGAACATAGGTGCTGCCTTCTTGATATCACCACTCATTTCGCAAGCACTGATCGACTATACTTCTCAAAACGACATAGAATGGATACCGGGCTGCGCGACAGGTGCGGAAGTCGGCATAGCGCAGAATGCAGGTATTCCGATGGTCAAATTATACCCTATCAAAACACTCGGCGGGCCAGAATTCATCAGCTTGATGAAAGGCCCATTTTACAACATGAAATTTCAAGTTTCAGGTGGGATTATCGGAAAGTCATCTGAAGTCAAATCACTCCTCGTTGCAGGCGCAAGTATTGTAGGATTAGGAAATTCATTCTTTGAGAGCCACCTCGCAGAAGACGAACTTACTGATAAAATATCAAAGCTACTTTTAAGTCTTCAGAGTTAACAAAATAGTGTCAATACCAATTGAATAGAACTACAAGGCCTTTTCAATTGATAATGTTGTCGGTCTTTCGCTTATATCATTCCAAATGCAAAATATAGTATTTGTTTTTACATGTGCAATTGATTAATAGCTATTTTATTGCTCTTAATCTTAAGACTTTTAAAAGTACTTCCATTTAAGTTCCCCTACTCATTTTCCTTCCTCAATACCTCAAGCGGCGGATTATTGACTACGTCTCTGCTATTGAGCATACCGACGACGACAGTGATTAAGATCAGACCTACCATGATACCTAATACAGGAAGCCATGAGATATTGTAATCAAGATCTAACTGGAATTTGGTAATTAAAAAACTAGTTATTAATGCGATACCTACGCCTGTGCCTGCTGATAGTGTGCCCAAAAAAGCGTATTCGGTAGCATTAATTCTGATGATTTGTGATTTGGTGGCACCGATAGTTCTAAGCAGGATACTTTCTTTGAGCCTTTGGTATTTGCTGAGCATCAACGAACTTATAAGGACAATCATGCCTGTAAGTAGGCTAAAAAGGGCCATAAATTGAATAATGAAGGCTACTTTATTGAGGATGTCATTGACCGATTGCAAGATGGTAGTGAGATCGATGACGGATACATTTGGAAATGATTTGACGACAGCACTTCTATACTTCGACATGGTTGTATTGTCCGGCGTTTTGGTAACTAGTACCTGAAATTGTGGCGCTTTTTCGAGTACACCATTTGGGAAGATAATAAAAAACCGAGTGGACAAATTTCTAAATTCTATCTCTCGCATACTACCTACATACGTGACCAATCGTGTGCCTTGCACATTAAATACGATTTCGTCTCCGAGTGAAACATCAAGCGCTTCCGCAAAGGTTGTACCCAATGAAACAAAAATGCTGTCAGTACCGCCCTTATAGTTACTAAGTGTACCACTAATCAGTTTCTCGTCATCAGATATGGTGTCCCGATATGAAACTCTGGCCTCTCTATTAACTGCCCATTTCTTAGAATTCATCGTCGTATCTTCGAGCCATTGCGCTTTTGTTTTGCCTTTCCAGCCATCTATTTTCATGGTGACAACTGGTACTTGCTGTATAACAGGCAATTTATAGGCTATCGTCAAGTCCTTTAAAGAATCTATTTGATTAGACTCGATGCCATACAGGATCATATTGGGCTGTTTGCCTTTGTCCATCAATGAGACGTTATTGAGCAAGATACTTTGCAGGATAATCAAGGTGGTCAAAACAGCAGCCCCCATACCGATCGTGACCATGATGGTTTGGGTTTGATTATCAGGTCTAAAGAGATTTGATAATCCTTGTTTTAATACGAATCCAGCATTGGTAGGGATAGATTTTCTCAATAATTTGATGGTAAGATAGGCAAATCCACTCAATAAAAAATAAGCGACAACGATGCCTGCCACAAAGGCTAATGCTGTAACAAGCGACGAAGTCAATATCCATAAAAATCCTGTCAAAACTAGAAATATAGCAGCCAAAATAGCGTATCTCAAGTAATCTCTTTTACCTGCTGTTTCGTCTACAGCCGCTCTCAAAGTACGCAATGGACTTATATTTCTAATGGTAACCAAAGGCAGTAATGAGAATAGTGTCGTTACCGAAAGTCCAACCACAAATCCTTCTATAATGGCCCTTGGCGAAAGTGGCATATTGACACTGACTGGAAGAAAATCCTTTAACAATAAAGGTAGTATACTTTGTATCAAAGCACCGATTATGGCACCGGCAATCACACCTATCAATCCTAATAATGTGATCTGAATAAAATATACCAAAAACGCATCCCAAGGTTTCATCCCAAGACAGCGCAATAAAGCGATTGAATTGGTTTTTGACTTAACATATATCAGGACGCTTGAAGCTACGCCGATACACCCCAATAGCAATGCTACAATAGCCACTAGGTTTAGAAAATAATTAAGAAAACTAAATGCTTGATTCAAGTTTTGTTTTCTATCCTGTACCGTCTCAACGCGGAGATTATCGGACCTGAAGAGCTTTTTACGCGTAGATTTCCATTTATCAACATCAAAATCTTCAGCCACTCTATAAAAGTATGCGTACTCGATCAAACTACCCGGTTGAACTAAGCCTGTACTGTCAAGCGAAGCCATGTTGATATAAATCGCTGGTGCCACCGTCGACACAGCTCCTGTACTGCCGATAGAACCAGACAACTTTCCTACAATCTCAAACATCGACTTTCCTACTTTGATAGAGTCTCCAGTCACCAATCCTTGTGCGATCATCAAACTCTCATCTACAAGCGCATTTTGACCACTCCTGAAGGTTGCAGCGGCCTCTATGGGATAAGTTTTTATCTTACCGTAAAATGGAAAATTACCTTCAATGGCTTTGAGTCGTATAAATTGCGTTTCGTCCGTTTTGGGGATATAAGCCATAGACATCAACTCCATTTGGCGTGCTTTTTCGGCAGGCAATGAGTCTAAAATCTGCATAACTTCCACTTCACCAGGGCGATTGCTAGACGCTGCTAAGTCTGCTCCAAGCAAGGTGGCAGCTTCACGGTCTATCTCTTTTCGAAGGTTATAATTGAACGAATTGATCGCCACTAAAGCAGTAACTCCTAGTACTATCGAAGACATAAAAAGCGCCAACTTTGACCTATTCTTGCGACTGTCTTTGTACGCCGTTCTTAATAAAAACAAAAAATGCGACATCAGATCAGTTTGATTGGGTTGAAGAAACATTTATCGTATCAGAAACCACAAGGCCAGATTTTAATTGTATCACACGGCCCGTTTTAGCTGCTAACTCAGGATTGTGTGTCACGATGATCAATGTTGTACCGAAATCTCTGTTCAAATCAAACATGAGTGACTCGACCGTTGCGCCAGTATCACCATCGAGATTGCCAGTCGGCTCATCTGCAAAAAGCAACTTCGGTTTGTTAATAAAAGCCCTAGCCAACGCCACTCTCTGCTGTTCACCACCAGATAATTGGCTTGGGTAATGCGTCATTCTATCCTTGAGTCCTACCCGATCCAATAAAGCAGCCGCTTCTTTTTCAGCACCTTTGACACCTTGCAATTCTAAGGGCAACATTACATTTTCAATAGCGGTAAGGCTGGGAAGCAACTGAAAATTCTGAAAAATAAACCCAATATTTTTATTTCTCATGATAGCTCGCTCGTCCTCAGACAAAGGATTAACTAGATTACCAAATAGTGTAATCGCGCCAGATGTAGGATTGTCAAGTGCCGCACAAAGTCCCATTAGCGTGGTCTTGCCACTGCCAGAAGGTCCCGTGATGGCCACAGTCTCGCCTTCTTCGATGGATATATTGATGGATTGAAGTACGGATAGCTGTCTATTACCGCTAGCGTATTCCATGCTAAGATTTTCTACAGTCAAAATTGCTGCCATAATTGGATTAGTATTTAAACTCTTTTGTGAAATCAATGGTTACAATGGAAAATAAAACGGTATCATGACGGCGCACAATTCACATTTTTACTTCCAAAATTGGACATCGACTATATTTAGTATTTGTTTTGTGGCAATATTTGCCGTGGGTTGCCATTCTAAACAAGATTCATCAAAACAAGTTGAAGAAAATTTGAATAATTCGGATCAATCGGCAAATCCTTCCAACGTAGACACACAAAAAGTCGACACAAAGTATATTCTATTTTTTGGCAATAGTCTCACAGCAGGTTACGGATTGGACGAAGATCAATCTTTTCCAGCTTTGATTCAGCAACGATTGGACAGTCTCAAACTTCCCTACACTGCCATTAATGCTGGCCTTAGTGGAGAGACTACTTCAGGTGGCAAAAATCGGATTGAGTGGGTACTAAAGCAGAAGGTAGACGTCTTTGTACTAGAGCTTGGCGCTAATGATGTACTCCGAGGACTAGATCTTAAAGAAACAGAAGCTAATCTCCGCACAATTCTTGATCAGGTAAAAGCTTCCAACCCTGCGGTCAAAATCGTACTCGCAGGTATGCAAGCACCACCAAATATGGGCAATGACTACACCAAAAGGTTTGCTAGTATCTATCCCAAACTAGCCAAAGATTACAATGCTTCGCTCATCCCATTTCTCCTTCAAAATGTGGCGATGATACCTACACTCAACCTTGAAGATGGAAAGCATCCTAATGCTGCTGGTCAATATATTGTAAGGGAAAATGTATGGGCGGTATTGCAAGGGGTGTTGTGAGGATTTTGAATTATTTATGCATAGGCATACCTTCGCCCTATTAATGAATTGGCGTCTAACATTAATAGCTTGTGATTGAAAATGGACTTCTCAACCACCAATAATATAGGTGAACGGACGCACTAGCTAATTATTCTTTTTCTGCTCACTGGCATCTTTAAAACCAAATTGTCAGGCATTCGACTATATCCGTTTTGCTCCCCTTATATCATTAGTGTGGTTTAATTCACTTTGTTCGTAAGAACTGCATTTATTGATGTTATCTAGATGAAGAATACAGGCAATACAATATTCCAAAAAATGGAATTAAATGGATCGCTTTTCAATATAATTAGTATCTTTGGTCATAATTATCATATTATTTAAATGAGTACTTTTAAAATTTTCATTGTTGAGGACGACCCTTGGTACGGACAGATACTTAAGCACCACCTTGGTATGAATCCAGATTATGAGTTAGAGTTGTTCACCACGGGAAAGGAAGCGTTGAATCACATCTATAAAAAGCCAGATCTGATTTGTATGGATTTTGGCCTTCCGGATATAAGTGGAGATAAATTACTCAAAGAAATCAAAGCAAGAGATAAACATGTCCCTGTCATCATAATAAGTGCCCAAGAAGAAATCAGTGTAGCAGTTGAATTACTTAAAGCGGGAGCAAGAGATTACATCATGAAAGATGACCATGCAAAAGAGCATTTGTGGAAATCTATAATTCATATCAGGGAAAACCTACACTTGCGTCAAGAAGTTGAAGAACTTAAAGAACAATTGGGCCAAAAATATAGCTTTGAAAATACAATCATAGGACAAAGTGATGCCATAAAAAATACATACAATTTGCTCAATAAAGCAGTGAACTCCAACATAAATGTGTCCATTACAGGGGAGACTGGAACAGGAAAGGAAGTTTATGCAAAAGCCATTCATTTCAATAGTGAGCGAAAGAAAAAACCATTTGTAGCCGTAAACATGGGGGCGATACCTAAGGAATTGGCAGAATCTGAATTGTTTGGTCATGAAAAAGGGGCTTTTACAGGTGCAGTTGGTTTTAAGATTGGCAAGTTTGAAGAGGCGCAAGGAGGTACACTGTTTTTGGATGAAATCGGAGAATTGGATTTGTCGTTACAAAGTAAACTTCTCAGGGTCATCCAAGAAAGAGAAGTGGTGAGGGTTGGAGGAAACAAACCGATAAAAATCGACATAAGGTTGATTTCCGCAACACATAAAAACATGACCCAAGAAGTAAAGGATGGAAGATTTCGGGAAGATTTATTTTTTAGGATTGTAGGTCTTCCGATAGAACTTCCCCCTTTGAGAGATCGCAATAACGATGTCATCATTCTTGCTAAACATTTTATAGAAGAGTTTGCAAAAACAAATAAAACGAAGCCACTAAATCTTGGTGAAACCGCCAAAACTAAATTAAAGGGCTACTCCTGGCCTGGCAATGTTAGAGAGCTAAAGGCAGTGATTGACTTGGCCTGTGTCATGTCAGATAACACTGAACTAAAAGGCGAAGATTTAACCTTTTACGAAATAGGAAATGTAAAGCCTTACTCCTCATCAGAGAGGACATTAAAAGAATTTGAAATCGAGATAATAGAGCACTTTCTAAAAAAATATAATGAAAATGTTGTTTTTGTTGCAGAAAAGCTTGACATCGGAAAATCAAAAATTTACAATATGCTGAAAAGCGGAGAAATTAAATTAAAATAAGATAGAATTTTATGTACGGTATAGTAAATAAGTCAATAGAAGAATTAGTTGTTGCCAATTACGGTCAAGAAAAATGGGAAGAAATCAAGCAAAAAAGCAATATAGATATAGAGTACTTTATAAGCAGTGAAAGCTATGATGATGATGTTACTTTTACTTTGGCAGGTACAATCGCTACTGAACTAGGAGTAAGCGTTGATGATGTTTTGAGTTTGTTTGGAGAGTGGTGGATATTGCATACTGGCAAGAATCATTATGGATATTTATTAGAAAGTGGAGGCGATAATTTCAAAAGTTTTTTACTTAATTTACCTTCGTTTCACAACAGGGTTATGATGATGTACCCAAAACTTACTCCACCTGAGTTTAAGATTTCAAACGTAGAAGAACAGTCAGTGTATCTACATTACTTTTCGAAAAGGAAAGGACTGACAGCTTTCGTCTATGGTCTAATGGTAGGTTTAGGAAAGTTTTTTGATACAGATGTATCCACAGAACATATAGAATCTGTACCTACCGAGAATACACATGAAATTATAAAGGTAACATGGGTAAAGAATTAAATGAAGTTAAGCTTCTTTTAGATATATTCCCGTATTCCATCGTTCTGGATCAGCATCTTTACATCCAAGAAATTGGAAACAGTCTCAAAAAAATAATAGGTTCATCAAAAGGGACTCAGTACTTAAGTCTTTTTGAAATTCAACGACCATACCTAGAAGAAGTAAATTTTGATGCTATAATGTCATTTCTTAAAGAGCCTTTTTATGCTAAGCATGTATCGAGCGAGTTGAATTTTAGAGGTGAGTTTCGCTATATTGAAGATAGTGGGTCTTTAATGTATTTGGCCAGTCTTTGGGTGATGGATATAGAACAGTTAAAGCCATATAAGCTTCTGATAAAAGATTTCCCGCTTTATGATCCTACTTTTGATTACCTACATGTATTGAAGCAAGCCGATATTCATAAGAATGAACTTACTGATTTATTAAATAAAATCAATAGTCA
>JANMMV010000462.1:0-2600 GCA_031373565.1 Saprospiraceae bacterium | reverse complement strand
AGTTAATCACAGGCGTTATTGCATTATGTTTTATGACTTCCTGCTCACTCACGTCCACAACGATGATCAAACCCAACGATGCATTTGTCTTGGGCAATAATGAACATGGACCATTTACTGTCAAACTAAAAAACATATCGGATCACGAGCTAAAGTTATGGCAGGCGCCAATTGATGGCGGTCAACATTCACCACTGATTATTAAGCCAAGTAAAAAAGCAAAAGTAAAAGTCGCTCGTAACACGGCTCTACGCATCGAAAACAACGCCCCAAGTGAAGCCTCTGTCGAACTAGTTGTTACTGGTGATACTGGTTTATCAATGGGATACAAAAACCAATAACAACATGAAGAACATCATAAAACCTGTATTGATGCCACATTGGGCACAGGACATCCTACTCGCATTGCCGAGAATTGTCTATGGATACTTTTTAACGATCGAATTTGGTGCTACTAAATTCGGCTTACCATGGTCGCCTGTTGACAAAAACCTTGATTTGTTTGAGGTCGCCTTTTGGTTTCCACCAGATGTGGCCGAATACAGTGGCATTTTCGCCATGTTTCCTATATTTTTTGCTTGGATGGCAGCATTTAGCGAAGGTATCGGAGGAATTGCCTGGATCTTCGGCTTTCAAACAAGGATTTTTTCATTCTTGATATTTTGCACGATGGTGGTTGTCGTTTTTGTTCACCAAATGCAATATGGATTATGGAATATGATGCCAGGAATGGGTATCATGTGGATCGCTCTATTGGGAATGGTGACAGGATCGGGTAGATTTGGAGTAGATTATTTAATTTCTAAAAGAAAAAGAAAATGATAAGTAGCATTAAAATATTAAACTACACAGCACTAATACTAATAATTACAATATGTCAATACTCATGTGTGCAAAAATCGTACGAAAGGACTGTAAAACTAACGCTTGTTGTTAGCGCAATCAAAAACATCAAAACTGTAGGAGTCCGTGGTGAAGAAACGCCGCTCAATTGGGATACTGATCTAGAAATGACACCGATTGTCTCTGATAGTTTGTATTCTATTGAAGTTACTGGTTTGACGGGGTATAAATTTATTGAAGTAAAATTTGTAGTCAATGGCGAGTTTGAACTTCAAGATCAACCCAATCGTAGGATTTATTTCAACGAAAATGGCACGACAGAATACAAAGCAGTTTTTAACAAAAACAATCTTCAATCTAAATAATAATGAAAACATTTTTTATCACTACCCTATTTTTGTTGCTTAGCTTTTCTTACGTATCTGCCCAGAAATGTGCATTACTGGGAAGCGGCAAAACAGTAACTCGCAGCTATGATTTTAAGGATTTTGAAAACATATCCTTTGAAGATTTTGACGGCATCATCGAGGTAGAAGTCGGAAAACCATACAGCATTATTATTCAGATTGATGATAACCTTGCGTCTAAATTACAAGTAACCAGAGATGATGCTGATCAGACACTAACTATTCTACTCAAGGACAATTACAATGGTCGGCTTTACCTTGAAAACACACACATTAAGATAAAGGTATCACTTCCTTCAGTTACACACATATTCCATCGTGGCAATACTGAAATATCTGTCAAAGGTATCAACGCTCGCTACTTCAGATATGAAAACAACGGAAATGGAAGTGCCATTTTGCAAGGTGAAGTAGAAAATCTTGATATCAAAAAGAGTGGCAATGGAGAAGTAAGATGTGGCAATTTGATCAGTAAAGTCGCCAAGGTAAAAAGCTATGGTAATGGAAATGTGATCATTAATGCACAAATATCTCTATCAGGTATCGGTGCCGGAAACTGCAGCGTCATCCAAACAGGTGCTGGGTCAATTGATCCACTATCTGGCATTCTAGGAAACGGAAAAGTAAGAAGAAATTAAACAAATCTACACTGTAACTTGTAGTAATCTGTATCATGACGATATATACCACTCCACTGCAATTTGCCTATTTTTTTGGTCTACTTTTCTCAATATTATTATTTGTTAGAGGAGTTAGGAATGAACGATTATCGGATAAATTGCTGGCGGCCGTTATGTTTTTGCTCTCGATGGAGATCCAAGATTATACGTTTGGATTCGCCGGTATCAACTATTTGTGGGAAGAAATGGATGGTTTTCCTAGGCATTTTGGATTAGCTTTTGCACCCACCATCTATTTGTATCTCAAGTCCCAAATCAATAGAGACTTTAAACTGACTTCAAAAGATGTACTACATTATATACCCTATTCGATCTATTTTCTTGTAAACCTATGGCTGTTTTTGCAAGGCAAAGATGCAATGTATGCGATGTATGCGACGAAGTTTGTTCAGTTTCTTTCTTGGGTAGAAAAGATCGCTGTTTGGTTTTCGTATGCCGTGTATTTTTATCATTCGCTAAAGCTGTATCGACATTACAGGAAGTGGACCGAAACGCAATTTTCTGATACAGAAAGTGTGAGTTTTGATTGGTTGCGCAATTTTATGTATTTAATTATTGCGGGCGAAGTTTTTAAGTTTCTGTGGCAATTTGCTGATTTCATGACCGATATGCCTTTTGAGAAGGACTGGTGGTGGCACCTATTTACCGTATGTATCATTGTGTATGTGGG
>JANMMV010000459.1:0-3660 GCA_031373565.1 Saprospiraceae bacterium | reverse complement strand
ACCGCTGAGAGCAGCACAAATCGAGCAGCGCGTGACGCACGGCATCGCGAGCAGATCGTCATCATCCGCACGGTGCGGGTAAAAACGAATAATTAAACTCATGAAGCAATTTACAAATCTTTTCATTATCGCTGCACTAATTTACGTCTCAAATGATTCTTTGGCGCAAGCTGATAGCATCAAAAGATTAGAATTAAATAATGTAGAAGTGGTAAAAGCATTTGAAGCCACACTTGAAGACGCCAAAATTCAAGAAATAAAAGCGCCAGTACCAACCCAAAAGGCATTCAACCAAAAATATGAGTATGATATTTCGATCGTACCCATAGAACTAAAATATTTAGCGCCACAGATCAAGCCACTTGCGATGAATCCTGATGGTGAATTTATGGTTAGAAAGGGCTATGTTAGAGCATCGTATGGAAGTAAGATCAATCCAGCCATGAGAGGGGGTTTTCACATCTTGAAAAAAGATCGGTATGATATCGGTATGCATATAGATGGACAAAGTTTTGATAATAGTAAAATCACCCACCTTCAGAAATATAATGATGGAACATTAAATGTCTTTGGTGGTTTCAATGTTACGGATAACATGAAGCTAAACGCAGGTATTGACGTAACAGGTCGCACTCGGTATTTCTACCACACAGACCTACCGATCAAAGATCAATATACCGAAGATCAATCGAAAAGGATCATTTACCAACGTAAACTAAATGCAGGCATATCAAACATCGAAGATACTAAATACAGAATCAATTATAAGATAAATTTAGCCTTCCAAGATATATCGATTTCCCAAAATGATATGGTTGAAAGTGGCGTCTTAACCAAGATTCTATTCACAAAAAATATAAAGGATAAGCATCAAGTGGGCTTAGAGATCAATGGCGATTATCATTCACTTGCTGCCTTAAAAAAAGTAACACTTTCAGTTTTTGATTTCTCCCCATATACCAAGTTAAATTTTGGAAGATTCTCAGCTAATATTGGTCTAAATGGTTTGATATCCAGTAATAAAACAAACCTAGCAATCTACCCAAAAGCGCAAATCTCTTACGAAGTATGGAAGTCAAAATTAATGGCATTTGTGGACATCCGCCAAGACAACTTTGTCAATAATCTCTATAGAATATCGCAAATCAATCCCTATATCAACGATCAAATAGATTCACTTGTCAATAGCATATCCAGAGAAGTAAGCGGCGGTATCAAAGGGGATTTTGGATATTTTTCCTATGTGGCTAAGGGAGGGTTTAAAAACATTCAAGATCAATTGTTCTTTCTAAATGATAGAACAGATCTACGTAAATTTGATTTATTGTATGATGATATCGATGTCGTCTTTATAAATGGTAAGGTAGCATTTTATCTCAACGATCACATATCTGTAGGTGGATGGATAACGCAAAATATCTACGCCGCTACAACCTTAGAGAAGACGTGGCACTTACCAAATACCGAAGTAAATGCATTTGCAGAATATAAGGGTTTGAACGATAAGTTTAAGCTCAAAAGTGAAGTCTATTTCGGAACCAAAGTTGACTATGTCAATAAATTAGGTGTGTTACAACAGTCTAACCTTTTGTTTGATCTAAACGTGGCAGCACAATACGATATTACTGATAAATTCTCTGTATTTGCCAACGGGGACAATTTACTAAACAATCGATTTGAAAGGTTTTATGGCTACCAAAGTATCGGTATCAACCTCCTTGGTGGTATTCAATGGGTTTTCTGATAGTATACGATTATTGCATAGAAGCATTTCGCATTTCTGTGGCACGTTTCTCTCCTAAGTATTTGTCAATATAGTGATGTGCTAAGTAAATAACGGGTGTCAGCAAAATGGCGACACTAAACTTGTAAAGATAATTAACCGTACCTATCGCAAACAATCGCTGCCATTCCCAGGTACCGCCAAAAGCTACGATCAAAACCACATAACTATCGATCCATTGTGAAATCAACGTGCTGCCTGTCGCTCTTAACCAAACTTTGCCTTCACCAGTCCTAGCCTTGATCTTATAAAAAATGTACACATCCAAGATTTGACCCACTAGAAAAGCCATCATAGAGCCCACGATAATACGCTGGCCTTGTCCCATAACAGACTTAAAAGCAACTTGCATGTCATCGACTGAATTTTGCGGATCTCCTAACTTTCCACTTTCGAACTGCCACCAGTCGTTTGATGGTAAATTGATAGCACCGTAGACCATAAAAAAGGCGTAAAAAACGATTCCCACTGCCAGATATGAAAGAAAGCGGACCGCTTTTTGGCCGTAATATTCGTTGATTATGTCGGTCATCACAAATACAATAGGCCATAGGATTGCACCTGCCGTCAGACTGAAACCTAGTCCAGTAACCCCAAAGATGGTTAAGTCTGCAGGCTCAAGGCCAAAGACCTTCTCACCGGAAAAAATCTTCATACCTATGAACTCTGCCACTATCGTATTGGCAATGAATACACACGCAAGAATAAGGAATAGCCGATAAGATCTATTTTGTAAAATACTTATTTCCATATAATTTCAAAATTATTAGATGTGCCGCTGAAAATACATATTGTTTAAAAAACAAAAAAGCATCTCATTGTTTAATGAAATGCCTTTTTAATTTATGTTGGTAAACAAATTTCTATCTATTACGCATATTTGTCAGGAAGGAAAGCAACTCGTCTACTGAAAAGAATAGTACATCCCTTGGCTTACTGCCTTGTGCAGGACCAACGATACCAAGCTGCTCCATTTGATCCATGATACGGCCTGCACGATTATATCCAAGTTGCATTTTGCGTTGGATCAGAGATGTAGATCCTGATTGTGTGGTTACAATCAATTTGGCTGCTTCATCAAATAATTCATCCAAATCAGAAACTTTCAAATCAGAAGAGCCAACTCCATCATCATCTTTCTTAAATTCAGGAAGATAGAATGGTTCTGCAAACCCCTGCTGACTAGCTATATGGTGTATGACTTTCTCAACTTCGGGGGTATCTACAAAAGCACATTGTAATCTAACGTTGGTACTTCCTACAGACAATATCATATCTCCACTACCTATTAGTTGATCAGCGCCACCACCATCCAGAATCGTCCTTGAATCTATCTTTGATGTAACTTTGAAGGCAAGTCTCGCAGGGAAATTAGCTTTGATGATACCGGTAATGATGTTGACTGAAGGACGTTGCGTTGCGATAATCAAGTGAATACCGATCGCTCGTGACAACTGTGCTAATCTTGCGATCGGCAACTCTACTTCCTTACCCGCTGTCATGATCAAATCGGCAAACTCATCAATAACTAGTACAATATATGGCAAAAATTTATGCCCATCTCTAGGACTTAGCTTTCGATCAGTGAACTTTTCGTTATACTCATTTAAGTTACGAACTCGTGCTTTTTTAAGCAAATCATAACGATCGTCCATCTCCACACACAACGAATTAAGTGTATTGATAACTTTGCTAGTTTCAGTAATTATGGGCTCATCTTGATCTGGTAAGAATGCCAAGTAATGCTGATCCAAACTTCCGTAAGGGAATAACTCTACTTTTTTAGGATCTATCAATACAAGCTTAACTTGCGAAGGATGCTTTTTGTAGAGAAGTGACATCAATATTGTATTGATACCTACAGATTTACCTTGACC
>JANMMV010000449.1:0-14823 GCA_031373565.1 Saprospiraceae bacterium | reverse complement strand
CTTTAGTAAGTGAGCTGGAGATGTGCTCTCCGGAGAACCATAACAAGATTGAAACTTATAGCCTGGAAGCATGTCGACATAAACTCTGTAAGTTGTAGAACCAACTGGAAGTTTACCGAAATCGGCATCAAACGCAGCATCATTCGCATCTGAGATATAGTATTTTTCTACTAAGATCCGCTCAAGACCATTTTGTCCGAAAAGGATAAAAGAGCAAAGAGTAACAATAAGTGTAAAGCAATATTTGTACATAAAAGTGTTATTAATTGGTAATAAAATTGAAGCAATTAGGTTAAAAAAAACTAGTCATTTAATAAAATAATCCGTTTTGTGAGGGAACTTTGGCGGCCATGAATTTTGACATAATAGACGCCTGCTTTTAAGTTACTTAGTATGATTTTTTCTTTGATCACAAATGGAAATCTACCTAAAACCACCTTACCCTGATTATCAAAAACTTCCATAAATCCGTTCTCATCGCCGACTACGGATATTTCTTTATTAGATGTAGGTACTGGATAGATAGCATATTTAGAATCAATTGACGTGTCTTCGTTTGCACTCGGACGACATACCACCGTGCTTTTATTAAGTTTAACAGAGCAACCATCGCCATTCAACCAGTTCTTTACACTAAAAAAATCATTACCAGTAATGCACAGACTACTCATTTTAAATCTAATCGAAATTATCTTTACTGCGGTATTATAGTTTGTTAAACTATTTGACGTGAACCGCAGTGTACTATCGTTGGTATTAAAAAAAAATGTTGACTGTATGTGTCCCGTATGATCAATTATAGTGAGAAATGTCATCTTTTCAGTATCAAACGACATTTCGAAATCTAATGCATTGATAATGTCATCGGTAATGATAAAAACCGGAATTTCGACAATATCACCAGACACTTGCGCTCCTTCCAAATTGTAATAGACACTATCTCTAGCATCTATTGTGTTAATTTTCAATGGATTGAAACAACTCTCATTGCCGTAAGCATATGCACTAAACAGCATCGTTGCTACAAATGTCTGACTGAAAAGGAGCAAAATATGCTTCATACTTATTTATTTTGGGACAAAAGTATATATAAGAACAGTTTCTAATAAATCATTCATATTATTTAAAAATTAAGTTTTTATGAGTTATATGAAGCCAGCATTAATTAAACTCTGACGAATAAATAACTAAAGTAAACTTATTATATACTTAACTTTAATTTATTTTAATTTCTCGATTACTGTATACCTTTGTTTCAAATTATAAAATTTAGTAAGTTATGCGAAGCCTCATCCTATTTGCAGTACTCTTAATTAGCATCTGTAATAATTCCGTAGCACAAAAATTTGTTGACATAAATTTCCCGTTTAATCAGCTAAGCTATTACCTAGTACTCGATCATGGGGATAATAGAATAAATGACATTGTCGGATTTCGTAACTTCGACACAATAACGGAGGTTTATTTTTTAAAAACCATATCTTGCTTCCCACTGGTATATGAAAGTAAGCTAATTTCTACACAGTCAAAAATAGTAGGTAGACCAGTTGCGGGAGATATAGACAATGATAATGACGTAGATATAATTTTTGCGCAAGGCCAACAAAAAAGACTAAGCGTGTATGAAAATAATGGACTAAATCAGTTTTCAATCAAGAAATCCAACGTTTACGGCATAGATAACCTTAAAATAGACGACGTAGATCTTGATGGGGATAACGACATTATTGGATTTCGTGATTTTCCAGGTTTAGTTAAAGTTGTTTACAATGGTTCAGGTCTTTTTGTTGAACAGACGGTATATAATGAGCCTTTCGCAATTGTGGATATAACCACTATTAATCTAAACAAGAGCAAACACAAAGAAATTTGTATTGCCTATTCCGCACCTGGGAAGGATAATTTAATTCGAATAGATAAAGACACGGTGAGCGGCCTTTTCGTTAACCGTGGAACCATACGAGAAATTCCGCTTATTAGGAAACTAGAAGCATTTGATTTTAATCAGGATAGCTTTGAAGATTTAGTTTGCTTAACACAATCTAAAATTGATCTAATGCTTTGTGATTCAAATTTCAATCTGAAGTCTTACGATATCATTGAGCAAAATGAATTAAATTATTCAGATCTTGACATCGGAGATTACGATATTGACGGTAAAATAGACATCATAGCGAGTAGAAGCTCAAATACGACAACCCTGTTTAGGAATATTACAAACGATTCATTACTCTTCAAATTCGAAATTAGCGTTGTGGGTAATTTGCAAGGTGCTAACCCTATTAGTACAAGTGATTTGGACAATGATGGAGATCTAGATTTTATTGAGGTATTTGGAAAATTATCAATTCATGAAAATGTCCTTCTTGCTGATAGAGATAAAGATGGGTTTAGTAGTGAAATAGACTGCAATGAACAGAATGCTGCTATTAATCCTGGAGCAAAAGAACTATGCGATGGAGTGGATAATAATTGCGACGGTCTAACCGATGAAGGCTTTACTATTTATACTTACTATGTGGATTTTGATGAAGATGGCTTTGGCCAAACTAATTCGTTTATCACTAGCTGTTCAACAGCACCACCATTTGGCTATGCACTGACTGCTGGGGATTGTGACGACTATGAAACTAAATCTAATCCTAACATGATAGAAATATGTGATAGTAAGGATAATGACTGCGACACTTCCATTGACGAAGGACTTGTTCTATACACGTATTTTTTAGATTTTGATGAAGATGGTTTCGGTACGAATCAAACTATAACAACATGCCTTAGCACGCCTGAAAATGGATTATCTAATAACAATACTGACTGTGATGATAATGATAGATTTAACTTTCCAGGTGGGTTAGAATTTTGTGATGGTAGAGATAACAATTGCAATGGTTTAATAGACGAAGGGTTGCTGTTCATTACCTACTTCAAAGATAATGATGGAGATGGATTTGGATCAAACTCCAATGACTTGTCAATTTGTAACTCAATAGTCCCCGCCGGTTATGTATCTGTAGGTAACGATTGTAACGATAATAACGCTTCAATAAATCCAGATTCACCTGAGATATGTGATCGTGCCGATAATAATTGCAACGGTACAATAGATGAAGGGCAAATTCTATATTATTATTACATAGACAATGATGGGGACGGATATGGTTCAGCATCATTCCCAGACTCTGTTAGTTGTTTTAATTCGATTCCTGTGGGTTTCTCAGATAAAAATTCTGATTGTAATGACGATGATCCAAACATGCACCCTAATAAGCCTGAGCTATGTGATGGTATTGACAACGATTGTGATTCCACTGCCGATGAAGGACTTCCACTATTCACCTATTATGAAGACAAAGATGGTGATGGCTTCGGCACTAATGTTATATTCACCACCTGCTTAGAAACTGCACCCATTGCTTACGCTACAAATAATACCGATTGCGACGACTCAAATGCATTTATCAACCCAAGCCAAGTAGACTTTTCTGCAAACAGCATTGATGAAGACTGTAGCGGCACGGATTATATTGTTAGCACTGATAATTTATTAGATAATTTGATACAAATAATTCCTAACCCAGCAAATGATATTATTCAAATCAATATCGATGATAAACATCAAACAGAAATAACGATTATCAATAATTCAGGTGTATCGCTTGGTAATTATGACCAAAATACTAAAGTAAATATTTCTGACTTTCCGGCAGGTCATTACTTAATAAAAGTATATTTTATTGAAAGTAAAATGAGTATTTACAAACAACTTATCATTAAGAAATAAGTTAATTAGAAATACATAATCAAAAAAGGGGCTATATCTTTCGACAAAGCCCCTTATTCAGTGATTTAATATGACGACTATGGAATTAATCCATTAAAATCATTTTGCCAGTAAGTTTCTGTCCACCAAAACTAATTTCATAAATATATACGCCCGTTGAGCCTACTTCATTTTTTGTAAGTCTAAATGCATTTAAACCTTGATTAGCAAACATGCTATTAGTTACATAATGCTTTCCAGCAAGATCATAGACATTCAATACTGCATCGCCATCTGAAGGAACGTCAAACTCGATATTAGTGCTTGTTATCCATGGATTAGGGTTAGCATTAAGCAATTTAAATCCTTGAGACACTGTTCTCCAGTTTTGAGTTAAATCTTCAGTTTCAATGTTATCTACATAGATTTCATTAACAGCTTGTGTAGACATCGTAAACATTTCGCTAAGTCTACCTGATCTATTCGCTTCTAGTTGAACTGTAAACAATATATCTTTTGACTTGATCTTTATACCATCGCTGATCGTGTGAGAAATTGCCAAAGTATTGTTTGCAATGAATATTTCTTGCGACTGAATTTCCAATGTTGATGGAGTAACTTTAAGGATGTTCATCTTTGGTGCAAACCATGAAGATTGCAAGCCGTATAAAGTCAAGTCTTGATCTGCGTAAACAGGAACCTCAATGATGTCACCAATATTGAGCATTCGATCTTCAGACCATACACTAGTGGATGTGCGTGCCGTAATCTGTTGATCAACATTGGTCTTTGCGTTATTATTGATATCTCCAATCTTGACTCCAATAAAATCAATGTCCATATCTCTATTAAGGCTTTCGATATTGTACGATTCAGGGAAGGCGCTTAGCCAAGGGTCTGTAGGCTCAACAAAACTATAATTTTTATCGATAAATCTCCAACTGGTATTGTTCTCATACCCAGCGTGTATCCCTAAGATAAGTTTACGCAACTCAGTCAAATCGCTTGCTGTTATTTTATTATTATGATCGATGTCCGCAGCAATCATTTGATAAGGTGATTTGAGTCTTTCTAGTCCCAAAACGTGTCGTTGGATCATCAATAGGTCAATTGTACTAACACCGTTGATATCGTCACCGTCTTTGGCTGGTATGACAGCATAATCTTGATTGGTAAGCATCTGACTAAAAGCATAATATCCCTTGTCATTAGTCGCAACTTTCGGTTCTTCACTTCCCTTAAGTGTTACTTCGATGTTTTCGAAAGTCGCACCGCTTTCACTGTTAATTGTACCACCAATATTAGCAACAAGGTTAGGTGGCGTTGTACAAAGATTCGTTAAATCTTGTATAGTTACTCTTGCATTACAAGTAGAAGACGTGCCATTAGGCGCATTGATAAATAATGGAACTACAACAGTTGTATTACGATCAGCGCAGGTAAAGGTACGAGACTGTATAAGTCCATTTGCCGAAAATGCAGCCGTCACACTTAAACCGCAGACATGTTCACTATTTAGATTGAGATCTGATGGAGTGATCGTCTTTTCAATGATTGCGCCATTTCTAGCTAGATTAACGACAATATCTCGGCATTTAGCTGTTGGTGCCTTTATAGATATAATTTCAAAATCATACTCAGTTGAAGAAATATTTCCGCATTGATCTGCGACTTCAAACCTGATGTGATATAATCCTATAGGGAATGTATCAGTGGCGTCATTTCCTACTCCTGAAGTAATGAAAGTCGTACCTTTTGTAATCACATAACTCCACACTAGGTCAGCCTGCGGTGTACAGTCCGTAGCCGACGCCCGCAAAACGATCCGCGCAGCTAGGCATTGGTCATCAAGGGTACGAACTTCGCGCTTTGTGATAGCTGACGTAATAGTTGGTACCCTATTATCCATAATGATAATTTCTTGCTCGTATGACCAAACAATAGGCTCACCACTTTTATCTAACTGGCACCAGTCAATCACCTTCCATGTACGTATTATCTTGAAGCAACCACGATCAGTAGAAGGGCTTCTGCGATCATCATATTTGACCCCTACTATATCGCATACGTCTTCTGTAAAAATAGGTCTTGCAGATGAATCAGGAAGCGTTTCGGGCAAAAATGAACCAGTAGTGCAAATACCTGTAAAAACATAATCCCGAGGCCAAACGACGTCATCATTAGGGTCGTTTACGTTATTGCTGATAAAGAATGGTTCATTATTTTCGAAAGTGATCGTCTGTACACAAGTTCCAAATGCGGGAACTGCTGGTCTTAGGGTAAATGTACGTATAATCGTACCCACACCACAATTGTTTCTGTTGTCTTTGATGATTTCAGAAAAATTATTTGTAGCTGGACAGTTATCTATTATCCGCGGTGAGCCGAATGTCGTGTTCGCTATATTCGCATCGAAACCGTAAGTACAATTCTCGACTATTGTGTCGTTAGGACATGAAATACGAGCAGTTGTTTTATCTTGTACGATGACGCTGACCATACACATATTGGTATTTCCACCTGCGTCAGTTACTAGTAGTTGTACCATCGGGCTTGTACCTGCGTCAAGACAGCAGAATTCTACTTTGTCGTACCAAGCTGTATCAAATCCACCACCGCACGGATCATCCATTCTACGGATTTTCACTACTACTGGTGTACATTCGTCATAACTTTGATTGTTGATAGACGCTGCGGTTATATCTGTAATACTACCATTACCTATATTGACGGTATTGAATTGATCACATACAGCTATAGGATCGGTATTGTCTTGAACAGTGACGATAAAAGTACGTGTTGATGAATTATTGCAAGCATCAAAGACAACATATTCTACTGTAAACATACCAGTTGCGAGTTCGAGAGTACCTCCATTGGTCGTAAGATTACCAGCTGGTAGTCCTGAGGCAGTTCTTACATTGACTATATATCTTGAGATAGTATTACAATTATCCGTTACTGTTAGCTTAGGAAGAACAACACTACTACTGCAAGACGCAGTTTTAGTGGTAAATGTCAAATCTGCTTGAGCTGCAATAACTGGCGCGACATCATCTATAATTGAGATTCTCTGCACATTGATAAAACTCTCAACTAGACCGCCACAACGCCATTCAAGAATTCTCCAAGTACGCAAAATGATTTTTTTACAGATTGTGTTTACTTCGAGTTGATCTTTATATTCTATCGTTGCATTACAATACTGCATCGTTAGGTTAGAAGTTGGATAAAGTGGTGCTCCCGATAATCGCGGCATTCCAGATACTGATGGTAAAGGGTTGCCTGTAGCATCTTTATCATAAACATCACTACATCTTAAAGTAAATGGTCTAGGCGGAGTGATGCCTGCGATAGTTGATCTAGTGAGCGTCACTAATGAGGTACAAGGAGCACTTACATTGCCTGCAAGGTCTTTAGCTTGCCACACACGAGTAAGTACGCCCATAATCACAGTATCACAATCTCTAGACTCAAAAGACTCGTTAAGTAACAACGTAGCTGAACTGCAATTATCATCCGGTACCGGGATCGCAACAGTTGACAGATCAGTAAGACAAACGACAGTTGCGTCTTGACAATCGACCTCTGGAGCAATCTTATCTTCAATCTTCACATTATTCCAGCATGAGAAACCGTACGGATTAGTGATAGAATACCTTAAGGATTTATTCAATAAACTTACATCAGCGGTATTTCCTAAAGGGAGACCTGTAGCACTTAAAATGTTGATTTCAAAATTATCTAAACAGCCTAATAGGACATCTTCATCATCAAGGTATCCAGTAAGCACCATCAAAGGTGTGATCGTTGCTTCACAATTAGCGTCAAGTGAAAGTTGGATGGGCTGACATGCAAGGTTGGGATTGATATAATCATTCACGGTAACGATGAATGAGCAAATTGATGAATTTCCAGCTCTGTCAGTAACTTGCCAGACGACTTCTGTTTCACCTAATGGAAAATCTTCATCTGTGTCAAGACCTTCCACCAATTCTATTTCAGCGACGCCACAGTTATCAGTAGCATTATTTATCTCAACAGTATCATATTCGATCGTGGCCTCACAGGCTAATGGTTCAGCTGTGATTTCGATATCGTCGGGGCATGTAATAATTGGTGCTTCATTGTCTTCAACTGTAACAGTAAAGGTACATGTGGCTGTATTACCTGCAATATCTGTTGTGCTATATACATTAGTTGTAACACTAGCAGGAAAATTTGAACCACTAGCAATTCCTGAGATCATAGTAACAGGAAATCCTTCGAATTCTACAATGTATCTTCTAGGAATAATTGATAAAGTATTATACCATTTACGCAATCCGGGAAGTGAAGAATCCCAGTGAAAAACATAATCACTTGACAATATCCCCGTATTGGGCTGCCCAATGCCCCAATTTGTATATGTTACAGGTTCTCCCGATGTCCATTTGAACAAGTCCAATGATGGTGAATATCGGAGTCCAATAAAAAATTGTTGTAAAGGTCCATTAGGTATTAATCCACTTAAAGTTGCTTGTTCAATTGCAGAATTTATACTTAATAAATGTCCACCTAATGCTGTTGCAGCATTATTGGCAACCTCCCAGCTTGTAGCTGTCGTAGATGCAAAGTATGTATGTCCCCCAAATGTTCCTAAATAGTTATGTCCCGCTAAGGTTGTCGGTAGAAATGGCACACAATTGTCAGTAGCTAAAACTTGAAAGCAAACAACTGCCGAACAACGATCAGCATCTGTATCCATTGTGATATTCCCCGGGCAAGTTATGGTCGGTGGAGTATTATCTACAACAAAACTAAAAGATCCCGAGTGAAAAGCACCTGGCGTCGAAAAAGTAAAATCAGGTTTTCCAAATCCCACACCTCCATAACTAGAATTTGTAAATGTCAGCAAACCACCGCCATTTGTATTGACTACCGGATGACCACCGATATTTGAGTTTCCGTTTGGTTCACCAGATCCGTATCCAACTGCAACAATGATGTAGGACCCAGCAGGTAAAGTAACTGGCGTTATGTTACGAACTCGATAATTCCCAACCAATGGGTCAGCTGAACCAGAAAATGTAATCGGCAGTACCACGACTGTACCTGGAACATCATCTCTTACGATTCCTACAGTAATAGGTAGTACGAGCCCATTCTGATCGCTGTCAAAAGCAGCTAATTGAGTTACCGTGAACGATGCTGACGAGGTAAAATTTAGACCTAATCTTTCATCATAAGCTTGATTTCCTGTCCCATTTGTACCGGAGTAAGCCATAGTCTCTGGACATTGGGCAAATGCAGCTACAGTGAGACAAAGAAAAATAAATACTGTTAACCACACTTTGCAAAACCAAACTAGAATGTCATTTCGCTGTGGATTTAGTGGAGAATTAAAAACTGGCATAACAAAGGTTTTTTTTATTTTGAGAAATAAGTAGTGTTGACTTCACCTTAAAATAGAGAAGACTCACAAGTGCAAAGGTAAAACGTATAAAACATATTACATAATTTTATAATATGTTTTTTTGCTGAATTACAATGTTTTATTCATAATATTAATTTGTTATGCGTATATTATTGCTTTAGAGTGTTTTAAATATGTATAAAATCGACCTAGATGAAGATCAGATAAGGATTTTGACCCAAGTAAAAAATTAATAATCTTAAAGTTTTGATAAAATACGTATACTTTTCGCGCTTAATCCAGCATTTAAGGTTACTTAATTAAACCTTTAATACGATGAATAGTCTTATACTTGAACACTTTAAATATTATAATTTTATGAACAAATCAATGTTTTTATGGGCTTTTGTAGCCTTCACAGCACTTTTTACATCATGCTCAGATTCGACAAGTTCTGACGCTGAGACATTTGCAGACGAGTCAATCGTTGAGTTAGAAACCAGGACACGTACCGGCCGTGGTGGATGTTTCGAGTTAGTATTTCCAGTTACAATTGTACTACCCGATGGCACAAAAGCAGAAGTCACAAGTTATAAGACATTACGCGAGGAGATACGTACATGGAGACAGAACAATCCGGATGCTGACCGAAAAGTAAGACCGCAATTTGATTTTCCCATAGATGTAATCACTAAAGACGGCGAGACGGTGACGATTGCAAGCAGCGAAGAATTTCGCGCCCTTCACAGAGACTGCAAGCGCGGTGGCAATGGTCATGGCAAGGGATGCTTTAAGTTAAATTTCCCCTTATCAGTGAATTTTCCAAATGGAACAACGCAGACATTTGAAGATGGTAAATTGATGCGTCGAGCACTCCATGATTGGAAGAAAGCGAATACAAATGCTACTTCAAGACCTCAGCTAGTATTCCCTATCTCTATCACGCTTGAAGATGGCTCTGTACAAACGGTTAATACCAAAGAAGAACTTCGCGCAATCAAAGAAGATTGTAAATAATTGAAACCAGCAAAACTGCTAAAAGGTGAGTAGACGATTGTTTACTCACCTTTTTTTTGCTTATGATCCAAATTATTGCGATATTGCAAGCCAAATCAACAAAAACACACGACCATCCCTTATGAAAAATCACCTTTTATTCTCGTCACTTACCGTAGCTATGGCGGGCTTCATTTTCGGATTTGACACGGTAGTTATCTCAGGAGCAAATCTGCCCATCAAAGAATTGTGGCAAACAAGTCCGTTGTTTCATGGGACATTTATCATGTCAATGGCACTCTGGGGAACCGTCGTGGGAGCACTTTTTGCATCATATCCCCTAGATAGCCTAGGTCGTAAGAAAACCCTAATTTGGATCGGAATCTTTTTCGTCATCTCAGCATTAGGGACCGCACTTGCTCCTGACAAGTTTACTTTTTCGTTGATGAGATTTATTGGAGGCATAGCCATCGGTGCTTCGTCCGTAGCAGTTCCGACATACCTAACTGAGATTTCCCCAACCGAATATCGTGGACGCATGGTGGCTAGATACCAGTTTATGATCGTGTTTGGTATCTTTATTGCTTTTTTTAGCAATTATGCACTCAAAGGAGTGGGCGGAGCCCAAGATTGGAGATGGATGCTAGGCATGCAAGCCGTACCATCAGCGATTTATTTGATATTGGTGATGACGGTATTGGAGAGTCCACGCTGGCTATACATGCGCAAAGGAGACAAGACTGGCGCAATAGATATATTAGGCAAATTGGGTGTTGCTAATCCCACACAATCATTAGAAGCTTTAGTAACTGAAGGTAGTGGTGAGTCAAAGCCACTGTTCAGTAAAAAATATTCAAAAGTCATTAGCATGGCCTTTTTAATAGCCTTCTTCAACCAAGCATCGGGTATCAATTTTGTATTGTATTATGCGCCTGAGATATTGGAGCGCGCTGGCATAGGCGCCAAAGAATCCTTGATGAGTTCGATATCCATCGGTGCGGTCAATCTTATTTTTACATTTTTAGGTGTTTACTTGATAGATAGAATCGGACGAAAAACGCTCATGATTTATGGTTCCGTCGGATATATACTTAGCTTATCTATGGTAGCCTACGCCTTTTACACAGGTGCCGAACCCGTGTTTTTGATAGCGTTTATTTGTTTATTCATCGCTTCACATGCTATCGGCCAAGGTGCTGTCATATGGGTATTCTTATCAGAAATATTTCCGACACAAGTCAGGGCAGCTGGCAATGCATTCGGATCTGGAACTCACTGGGTATTTGCAGCGATGATTACATTGATAACACCACTGTTTTTAGATAAAGATCACGGCATTTTCAAAGAGAATCCGTGGCCGATATTTGTGTTTTTTGCGGCCTGTATGCTTGGTCAGTTAATGTGGGTACTATTATATATGCCCGAGACAAAAGGTAAGGCACTCGAACAACTCGAAAGTGAGTTAGTAGGTTAAAAAAAACCGTCACAAAAAGTAGATTTTACTAGATATCACTCTTTACGTCGTTAGGGTCGCTACGATACATAGCTGACTGATCGCTCGGAAGCGTACGACGGCACTTATCCTGCCCAATTTCTCATTGCTGATGCGGGCCAAAATGCAAGAATAACTCGCCAACTTGAGTTAAAAAGTATCAAGTTTACGAGGTATCGAAAACTTTTGGAGTATAAAACGGGAGAAGTAATGTTGAATAAAATCAACGCTTATATGGGACGAAACGTTTTTTGGTAAAAATTACTTCATTTATTGACTTACATCAGGTTCATTAGCTATCCAACTATGATAGTGCTGGTTTTTATTAGTCCCCGCATCCGTTATGAGCGTGACAAAAATAGTTCTATTCGTCTTTGATTTACGGCAAAAGTAAGGCACAAGTACCTCTAAATGCTAAAAAAATCAAAAACTTGTATGCCATCAAAATCATAACGAACGCATTGAATTACAAAATGAAGCGCAGGAAGGCAAAGCTATCTCAAAAATTATATAGGACACAAATTTTACATAATTAATTATCTATAAATAAATTACACATATAATGAACATATAATATTAAAGCTATTTTATATTTTTAGTAAAATATATTTGGTGGCTTAATGGAAAAGGTAGTTACTTTGCACTGTTAATCAAACATAAAAATGAATTTAGTAATCAAAAATTGGTGGTGGCACTCTAACTTTTCTCGACCAGGAATGTAAGTGAGCGTATCAATATTTGTATAAAATATACTTAAAGCGGCTTATCAGATTTCTGGTAAGCCGCTTTTGCTTTTAACCCTTTTTGATAAGATAATTATGATCCAGTTCTCTACCCAAACCAAAAAAATGATAGGTGATCTAACGACACCAGTTAGCTTGTTTCTCAAATTTCGGGAGGTATTTCCGGAGCTTTTACTACTAGAAAGCTCGGACTATTCTTCAAAGGAAGACTCTAAGTCTTTTCTTTGTATGTCGCCGATAGCCACTCTTCAAAACCATAAAGAAGGGTATCAGATAGCCAATCATTTGAACGGAACTAAACACAATGCTGGAGATACGGCTATACAAGCTGTCACTCATTTTATAGATTATATCGGCGCTCCAACTTATGGCAATGTGTACAATGGGATTTTTGGATATACCAGTTTTGATGTAGTTCAGGAGTTTGAAGACGTACAATTTGACGCGTCAAAGTATAGGGATGACATACCTTCATTACGATATGATTTCTTTGGTGTCATCGTTGTTTTTGATCATTTTTTTGGTGAAATCACCATTATCCATAATCAAGTAAATGGGGAAGATTCTCAGTTTGAACGGATTCTCAATATTATTAATCGCCAAGATCATCAAACATTTGGATTCAGCGCCTCCCATGATGAAGTCGCTAATATGGATGACGCCACTTTTTTATCCATAGTGCAAAAGGCCAAGGATCACTGCCAACGTGGCGATGTATTTCAAATGGTACTTTCAAGGAGATTTAGCCAAAGTTTCGAAGGCGATGAGTTCAATGTTTATCGTGCACTAAGATCTATCAATCCGAGTCCATACTTATTTTATTTTGATTATGGAGGTTTTAAGATCTTCGGTTCGTCTCCAGAAGCACAGATGATCGTCAAAGATAGAATAGCTGAAATCCACCCGATCGCAGGTACTTTCAAGCGCACAGGAGACTACACGCAAGACAACGAACTTGCACAAAAACTCCTTGCCGATCCTAAAGAAAATGCTGAACATATCATGCTAGTTGATCTTGCTCGCAATGACCTTAGCAAGAACTGCACAGACGTAAAAGTATCGAAATACAAAGAAATTCAGTTCTTTAGTCATGTCATTCACTTAGTATCCAAGGTGCAGGGACGAATTAAAGATGGTATAAGCAATTACAGAATTTTTGCCGATACATTTCCTGCTGGAACTCTGTCTGGAGCACCAAAACACAAAGCGTTGTCGCTTATTGATCAGTACGAACCAACAGCAAGAACATTTTACGGTGGCGGTTTGGGTATGATATCTTTTAATGGAGATTTTAATCACGCAATCGTAATACGAACATTTTTGAGTCATGAAGGAAGACTTCAATATCAATCGGGAGCTGGCATAGTAATAAATAGCATTTCTGAAAGCGAACTTCAGGAGGTTAAGAATAAGTTATTCGCACTTAGAAAAGCATTGGAGAGTGCGTCAATGTTTGAATGATGAATTGGCTAAAGGTTAAGGAAAAAAGGTAAAAAAGCAAAGTATCCCTATAAAAATTGCAAAATATGAGTCAAAGATTTGAAGATTTGCAAATATGGCAAGCAGCAATTGAAAACTGTATTCAAGTACATGAAATAATGAAAAATTGTAAAAATTTTGGTTTACGTGATCAGATGGTCCGCTGTGCGGTATCTGATCCATCCAATATATCAGAAGGATATGAACGCCAAACAAATAAAGAGTTTATCCAATTTTTGTATATTACCAAAGGATCAAATGGAGAATTACGGACACAATTACATCTAGCAAAAGCATTCGGATATTTAGAAGAGAAAGCATTCGATGAAATTTTAGCCAAATTAACAATACTATCCACAAAAATACAAGCATTAATCAATGCTAGAAAAGCCTTCAACCCTTAACCATGCACCTTTAACCTACATAAAAGAATGAAAAAAGTAATCATCATCGACAACTACGACTCATTTACATACAATCTCGTGCATTTGATCAATGAAATCATTGGCGCGGACGGCGTAAAAGTTGTCAAAAATGACCAATTTGAAATGTCAGAATTGGCTGTCTATGACTATATTATCTTGTCGCCAGGACCAGGGATACCAGAAGAAGCAGGCCAACTCAAAGAAGTGATTAGACATTATGGATCAACAAAGAAGATCTTTGGCGTATGCCTAGGTTTGCAGGCAATAGGCGAAGCTTATGGCGGCGAACTCAAGAATCTTGCGAAAGTATTTCACGGTATGAAGACGGAGATGTTTTTAACAGATATTGAAGATAATACCTTTACGGGGATTGATCGAACATTTGAAGCGGGCCGTTATCACTCTTGGGTAATCGATAAAGATACTTGCCCAGCTGACTTATTGGTTACAGCTATTGATAGCAACGGCGAGATTATGGCAGCAACGCATCGTACATATCAAGTCTATGGTGTACAGTTTCATCCGGAGTC
>JANMMV010000435.1:0-3166 GCA_031373565.1 Saprospiraceae bacterium | reverse complement strand
GGTAAATTTGTTATCGGCGGGCCGCACGGAGATACAGGACTGACAGGTCGTAAAATTATCGTAGACACTTATGGTGGCAAAGGTGCACACGGTGGTGGTGCTTTTTCGGGTAAAGATCCAAGTAAAGTAGACAGATCAGCAGCATATGCAACAAGACATATAGCTAAAAACATGGTTGCGGCGGGATTGTGCGATGAAGTACTCGTGCAAGTTTCATATGCGATCGGTGTTGCGAAGCCCACTAATATCTACGTCAATACTTACGGTACTGCAAAGGTGGACATGAAAGATGGCGAAATAGCGACCAAAATATATGAATTGTTTGACATGAGACCTTATGCAATTGAGCAGAGGCTTAAGTTGCGTACCCCTATATATTCCGACGCGGCCGCTTATGGTCATATGGGGCGTGAATCTGAAATCAAGGAAGTGACGTTTAGAGATGGATCAGGAATGACTAAGAAAATGAAAGTGGAAACATTTACTTGGGAAAAGCTTGATTACGTTGCAAAAATCAAAAAAGCTTTCAAAATTAAGTAACCTTTTACTTAATGCTGTTGATATAATGAAATAGAATGGGAATGAGTTTAGTGCATTCCCATTTTTTATCGGTTGAACTTTCAAATAATAACTTTAACATATTATTTAGTCGTGAGATGTAACTTTTGACTAGCACAATTTGTCTACATATTAAAGATATGAGTATGCGTTGCTTCAGTTTTGTGGTTTTCTTAATGATTGCAGTGGTAAGTAATGGTCAAAATACCTATACAAAAGCTAGCGATAGTGATCCCAAAGCCAAAGCTCTACTCGATAAACTAAAAAATTCTTATGATGGGTACAAGTCGATGGATGTCAAATTTGAATTGGAAATAGAAATCCCCAATAAACTTAAAGAGACTCAAAAGGGTAGTGTTTTGCAGGCAGGAAGCAAGTTTGTCGCTAAGATGAGTGATCAAGAAGTTTACAGTGATGGGAAGACCACTTGGCTATATTTCAAAAAGAATAAGGAGGTCCAAATAATGGATGTCGATGAGTCTGTCGGTGGTGCAGTCATGTCTCCTAAGCAAATGATGACCATTTATCAATCGGGAGATTATGTGTTTTCGATTGTAGATGAGCGCAAGGTAGGTACCCAAACATGGGTAGATATTGAGTTTAAACCTATCAAAAAAAGGTCTGAATACACAAAAATTAGATTAACTATTGACAAAAAAGCAAATAAGATGGTATATTTACGGGTCTTTTCTAAAGATGGATCAAAGTATACACTTAAGATTAACACATTGACACCCAATGTAAGATATGACGCCAGCACTTTTGTGTTCAATCCAAAAGCGATTCCTGGATTACACGTCGAAGATCTGAGGATGGATTAGAACCGATCTTGTTACTCAGTTTACCAACCAGCGATTCTTAGCTTCAACCACTAGGAATCGCTTTTTTTTATTCAAACAGAAAGTTGTATTAGAAATGCAATCATTGCCTATTCTGCATCAGGGTTGTTATCGGCCTAACCTATTTTAGCGCAGATGAATGCTGTATTTTAACACTTTTTGGCAGACAAAATGGTAAGTGCGTTTTGATTTGGAATTATTTTGCTATATTTGAGTATGAATCCGAAGCCAAAATTACTAAAACGTGTCAATTTTCATCCTAGTAAAAAAGGTTTGAGCTCGGAGACACCTATTTATACAGGTATACACAGTGATGTGGCGACCACGATCGAAGTGTTAACGTATGATGAACACTCATGCAGTATCAAGACGATTTCATTGGATGAATTTAAAGAGTGGAAACCTTTGGATACCTACCAATACTGGGTCAATGTGACGGGTATCAACAATGCCGAGAATATCAAAACTATTTGCGAGAAATACAATATACATATTTTGTACCAAGAGGATATTTTGAACATTTATCAGCGTCCGAAAATTGATGAAGAGTTTGATTATATTTTTTGCGCCTTTAAGGAATTAAGATGGCTAGATGCTTCGTATACGATTGAAGAAGAGCAATATTCTCTTGTGTTGATGAAAAACACGGTGCTGACTTTTCAAGAGGCTGGCGGCGATGCCTTCGATCAGGTCAGAGAAAAACTAAAAACCAACAACTCTTATTACCGTGGCAAAGGTGTCGACTACCTTTTCTACCGATTTCTTGATATAACTATCGATAATTACTTTGATATCCTAGAGAAACTAGGGCAACGATTAGAGTCTATTGAAGATGATATTACTCTTCGTGTTCGCAATGAACATCAAACCGATATACAAGACAGCAAAAAAGATATCATGCAGATTCGCAAGAATATCGTCCCTGTCAGGGAAATAATAAATAAACTACTTACTATGGAAAACCCATTTATAACTGATAAAACAAAGAAGTACTTTAAAGATGTGCACGATCATATTCTTCAAGCCATCGAGACTACAGACAACTATCGAGAGATAAACGTCTCGCTCAAAGATCTTTACATCAGTGCGCAGAGCCATGAGATGAATAAGGTGATTAAAGTACTGACAATCATATCTACTTTCTTTATACCACTTACCTTTCTTGTAGGTGTCTACGGTATGAATTTCAAATATATGCCCGAACTAGAGATGCCTTATGGGTATTATGCTGTTTGGGTAGTTATGTTTTTGATAGTGATATTTTTGAGTATCTGGTTTAAGAGGAAGGGCTGGTTTTGAGCTTCGTCGCTATCAGTCCTTGATGACTACACCCTCTCTATCACTGTTGCATATCCTTGCCCCAAGCCAATACACATAGTTACCAAAGCATACTTTCCGCCCGTTTGACGGAGTTGATAAGCAGCTGTCTGCAGAATTCGAGTTCCTGACATTCCGAGAGGGTGCCCTAATGCGATGGCACCACCATTTGGGTTGAGCCTTGGGTCATTATCGGCTATGTCTAACTGTCTGGTACACGCAAGCACTTGAGCTGCAAAAGCTTCATTGATTTCGATCACATCCATTTGATGCAGCGTCAGTCCAGCCTTAGCAAGTGCTTTCTTAGTTGCTTCAACTGGGCCGATGCCCATGATGCGTGGCTCGACACCAGAAACTGCAGAACTCAAGATCCGTGCTAGCGGCGCAAGGTGGTGTTTGTTAGCAAATGTATCCGATACAACGAGCATTGCAGCCGCGCCGTCATTGAGTCC
>JANMMV010000383.1:0-2263 GCA_031373565.1 Saprospiraceae bacterium | reverse complement strand
CCCGCCCCCCCCACACCACAAACCCACACACCCCTACCACACAATTAATCCACGCCGACAACAGCCGACTATGTTTCGCTAACAGGATGTTGTGAAAAAAATGGAGAAACGGCGGAAATTTTATCTTTAGATTTTAAGATCAAACCAGCGCATTTTAAACCTGATTTTTTAGCTCAAGCTATGTTGGATAATTCAACATCAATATGTAACCAGCAAGGTAATTTATTGTTTTCGTCCAATGGGAGGTCAGTTTTTAATAATATGGGAAAAATCATGCCCAACGGTCAAGATATCAATGATAGTGATTTCGCCAAATTGATTTGGGATGATCCTTTCTATGGTTATCCAGGGACACAAGATATTATGACCTTACCAGACCCAGTTAATGAAAATGGTTATTATTTAATCCATAAAACGCCATGGTATCATCCGACCAAAAAAGATTCGTTTGAGATAAGGTGCAGCTATATTGATATGAGGCTTGATCAGGGTCGAGGTGATGTGGTATACAAGAATAAAAGCATATATCCGAAGCGGGATTTAATATATTGTTATCTTACGGCAGTACCTCATAGTAATGGCCATGATTGGTGGATATTACAATTGGGCTTGGGTAAGTCTATCAAGACTTTTTTATTGGATAAAGACGGTATACGATTTTATAAAGATCAGGATTCTAAACATTTATTTACTGCGGCTAAAACATCAGCATCTGGCACAGCCAAATTTAGCCCTGATGGAAGAAAATATGCCATTTTTAATGAAGAGGACAACTTACTTGTGTATAGTTTTGATCGGGTCTCAGGTATTCTGACATTTGATAAAGAGTATATTCCTATTGATACCAGTGGACAAGGCATTTTCTGTAGTGTAGAATGGTCTCCAAGTGGTCGATTTATCTACTGCGCATCATCAGAATATTTGCATCAGGTAGATACATGGGAATCCAACCCAAGTAAATCTATACAATTAATCGATAAATACAATGGTACTTTGGATCCATTTACAACTAGATTGTACCTCATGTCTCAAGCCCCTGATTGTAAGATCTATATGGCTCCAAAGAATGGGTCTTACTCACTCCATGTCATCAATAAGCCTGATGAGCTTGGCAAAGCGTGTGACTTTGTACAGAATGGCATCAAACTCCCCGGCCAGAATGGTGGCTCTCTACCTAACTTCCCTCGCTTCCGAGTAGACGAGATCGATAAATGTGATCCGACGATCTCATCCATCTTCGGCGAGTCAGTGTACTATCGTAGGGAGTTGCACGTCTATCCTGTGCCATCATCGGGGATATTCTATATCACACCACCATCGCAGCTCGGAATTTCAAAACTCGTGGTAACAGATATCAACAGTACCATCTTGCAGTCATTTGATATCAGGGCTGGTGACATGCCTGATCATATTGATATCGGCCATTTGCCGGCAGGGCATTATAACATCGAGATATATCCTACCGATAGTAAAGAGCGGATATTTTACGGCCGACAAGTGGTGAAGATATGATGATCGTGATGAATACATCCATTACAAGTACATTTAATATTAAGATGAACACCATCTACGATAGTTTTTCTGCCATTGGCGAACAAGCGCAAAAATTTGTTCATAGCTATTATGACCACGGCGCAAATGCGCATAGACTACTAGAGAAATATCAAAGTCTCAAAAACAATCCTCAGTACCATAAGAGTACACAGAAGTAATAGCTTACTGCATTACTAACGAACAGCTTTAATATACCTAACAACCTTTGTCCATAACAAGTCAAGGTGTAAAATAGTATTTCATTTTACTTTTTCTGCGTCCAGCGCTATATTTGGTATTCATAAACCCATATGAATTATCACTTAAAATGATCACGCCAAATCATTCTTATCCTACACAAGATAAGCATCGGCTTTCATTTATCAAAAATAACTTACTGTAACTACCTTATCCGTTAGCTCTATTTCATCTCGTTTGGAACCCCAAAACGCTGGAATATCCTATACACCACACCAAAAAATGGGTATTCCATTATTTTATTTTTTACATATAGCAAAAAATATTGATTTATTTTTTACCTACACAAGATCATAATATTTGTTTCATAAATTATTGATATACAATTTATTATGATTTTATATTGATGAAATAAGTACTCGATTGGTTAGAGAATCTTCATCAAAATAACCCATATGGGTTAGATTGGCACTCTATTTGGTATACATTACTTTGGATTGTAATATGTGAGCATCAACGCTTACATTTTAAC
>JANMMV010000322.1:0-5729 GCA_031373565.1 Saprospiraceae bacterium | reverse complement strand
TTCAACATTTCAAGCGCTGTGGAGACCGCTTTTTCTAATTGTGGATCATGTCCTTTATTAACGAGTTTGGGATCCATATCGACATCAATATCTGGAGCTACGCCTTTGTTCTCAACATCCCATTCACCTTTGAGATTGTAGAAGCCTCCACGTGGAGCAGTTATACCACCGCCATCTACCAAACCCGGCACATCCCAGATACCAACTAGTCCGCCCCAGGTTTTCTTGCCAACCAGTGGGCCGATGTTTTTCGCTCTAAACATGTAAGGTAGCATATCACCACCAGAGCCTGCCATTTCGTTAATAAGCATTACTTTGGGGCCATGGATGGCTGCATCTTGAGAAAATGTAGGTGTCCTATCACCCACAGGATTATTGAAGTATCCATAAAGTGATCTTGAGAGCACTTCGATAATATAATCTGCGACATATCCACCTTGATTGAATCGTTCATCTATGATGGCTCCTTTTTTATCTTTTTGCGCAAAAAACCACCGGTTGAAATACGCAAATCCTTCTCCGCCAGTATTGGGTACCCACACATATGCAAGTTTTCCACCAGAAAGTTCGTCCACTTTACGCCGATTAGATTCCACCCATTCAAGTTGTCTAAGATCTGCTTCTGTACATACGGGAATGACGATATAACTATTAGCGCCGGATGTGTCTGGTTTATTGTTGACGGTGATAGTTGTTTGTTTGCCTGCAGTACGGTCAAAAATACTGTAGATATTTGTACTCACATCAACAGGTACGCCATTGACAGCTAATAGATAATCTCCTTTCTTGACATTGATACCGGGCTGAGCAAGTGGTGCTTTTACACTAGGATTCCATTGTTCACCATCGTAAATTTTAGCAAATCGATATTTGCCATTCGCAATCTCATAGTCTGCTCCGAGAAGACCTACGGGAACTCTTTCTACATCGGGAAAATCACCGCCACCGACAAATGAATGTCCGATGGAAGTCTCACCACCGAAAATATCCAACACATAGTTAAGGTCTGATCTGTGGCGTACATGATCGATCCATGGGGAATAGGTCTTCATAGCCCATTCCATATCTAGGCCGTGTACATTATCAACATAGAAAAAATCTCTCTGATAGCGCCATGCTTCACGGAATATTTGTTTTGCTTCGGCCAGCGGATCAACTTTCATTTTCAACTCACTTAGATTGATTTTGCCATCGCCAGCTTTCGGAGGTGTTGCTGCATCTACAATACTCCAGTTATTGTCAGCAGTGCCTAAAAGTATCTTTTTTCGATCTGCGCTTACGTCAAATCTGGTGAGATCTTTGGCTACTTCTTCTGATTTTCTGTCTTTGAGTTTGTATTTACTCACCGTTATTGGAGCAGGATAATTGGTGCTTGGATCTACTTGATACTCACCGATATAAACTTCATCATCATCACCAGGGACTAGAAAAGCATAGTTTTTAGGCGGCATATCGATGGCCAATACGCGATGACCCAAGCCATCAAAATCAATTTTGACTTTGACAATAGAATCTTTCTTGACCTCTGCCAGTTTAGCTTCTTCGTCACTCAATGGCTTCAGCGGTGAGACATCATCCTTGCTTAAAACGGCAACATATACTGATCTTGTGGCCAGTCGTCCATAAGATGAAAGATCAAGCCAGCCGACACCCAGCGCATAATCAGTACTCGATAAGAAGTAAAGATATTTACCGTTTTTGTCCCAGACAGGAAACTTGCTATCTGACATTCCGTCTGTAAATTGGAAGGTTTTGCGCTGATCCAGTGACCAGATGAAGATGCCATTAAATTCGTTTTTTAAACGTTTTGAATAAGCTATCCATTTTGAGTCGGGAGACCATGCAGGCGCGATATTTCTCTCAGGGTGGGCATAACCTTCATTATCTACTTTGATGGCTGTTCCTTTTGCAATATCTACCACCCACAAGTTTCGATCTGCATCTCCAAAACTAATGTATTTGGAGTCTGGCGACCAAACAGGTGTATAAAAGTAAGTAGGTGCCTGAATTTTTATCTTATTAATAATTTTACCATAATGATTTGCGATCACCAATTGATATTCACCGCTTTCGTCACTGAACCAAGAGATATTATTGCCATCTGGCGAACATGCTGGTGATCGATCTGCAGCCCCTGAACTGTTAGTCAGGTTTCTGATATCACCCTTGTCTGCTGGTACACTAAATACATCACCCCTTGCTGATATAAGTAGACGTTTGCCACTTGAAGATAGCGTGTATTCAGAGATATTATTTTCTGCTTTTTCCCAATGGGTTCGAGCCCAAGGAAAATCGCCTTCCACTTTGATGGAGATTTTCTTTGGTTCTCCACCTTTTGCGTCAAGCGTATAAAGGAAGCCACCGTTTTCAAAAATGAGTTTATTAGCGCCAGAAGCTAAACTTTTACAATCAAATTCTTTGAAGAAAGTAACTTGTTTTAGTTTTTTACTAGCCAGATCATACGACCATACATTCATCCCAAGATCCCGATCAGAAAGAAAAAATATTTCATTACCTAGCCAATTAGGGTCACGATCCATCGTACCTTCCCACGGTAGAGTTTCAGTATCATAGGTATTAAGGTCTATCATCCGAATAGGATTGTTTTGGCCTCCGCGGTAGTTTCGCCATTCTTTTTCCCATGGATTGACCATTTGATAAGCCATTTTTAGGCCATCTGGCGAGAAACTGCCATTCCAAATTCTAGGTATTTTGAGAGAAGTTTCAAGGCCGCCTTTATCAATGGCTACTTTATAAAAATGATTGATGTCGCTGTGAGGCGCATTTTCTCTACCTGAAGCAAAGACAACATTTTTGCCATCGGGAGTCCATCCTTTGGCTATATCAGCGCCTGGATGCCAGGTCAGCCTGCGAGGCTCGCCACCAGATATAGGCAGTACAAAAACATCTCTATTACCATCATACTCCGCCGAAAATGCGATAGTCTTGCCATCCGGTGAAAAACGAGCATTGTCTTCCACGCCTTGGTGAGTGGTCAACCGTACTACATTCTTGCCGTCATGACCAGCGAGCCATAGGTCTCCAGCATAAGTAAATGCTACATGTGTGGACGATATGCTAGGTTGCTGAAGCAGTCTTGTCTCTTGCCCGCTACAATGAATAGCAGAAACAAAGTAGACAAATACACAACTTAATGATAATTTGAACATAAGATGGATGTTTTGAAAGGTTATATTGAAAGTTAAAGTTATACATTCTTGCCAAAGAAATAACAAAATATTTCCAAATTTTTATCTCTGTCCCATCACCAAGTCTACTATCGACTTTCTATGTACAGCCGATCTTAATATCGTCACGGACTTCTAGGCCGTCTTGGTCATGATTCAACAATACAAACTTAATCTATCTATTTTTGGCCATGGCTTAGTGGTAGCGTTTCTCCCTATAGGAATATGCGCAGAACAATTAATTTTGTGTTGTTTGATCTACACTGCATGGCATCTGATTGGTTCAAATCAAAATTAAAGCAATCCGGACATTTATTCTATCGGCATTGCGGTTTTGAAGAAAACTTTTATTACATTTGTTTTTGAAGTTAGAGTGGATAAATGACCGCTCCTTAATAAACAAACATGAAATATGGTAGGTGCGAGAAGATGTACTTACTCCCCTTGTTCCTGACCGATTGAACTGACAGGAAGTGCATTTTTTTAAATAAAAATGACATTTAATTATGTAACAACCATACCAAATGCAACTTTAAATCTGATGCTACACCTATCCTTATCGAACCCAATATTTAAACAAACTTGCTTTTTCATATTTTTGATTTTGCACAGCACGTTCTTACATGGACAGCTAAGTGATGGTGGAGCACCTGCTTCATTTCGATACAGATCTTCACTCCGAAGTATCGATAGAATAAAAAAAACATTTCTCAAGGAGGTAGATGCAGAAAAACTTAAAGCTGAAGATCAAAAGGAAACTGGCGCAATAGCGAGAGCGGGTGTTGGATTGCCTGTTGAAATAGATTTACTCAAGGAAGGGACCTGGGAGCAATTACGATCTGGTGAGTATATCTGCAGATACAGAATACAAGCCAAAGATGCCCCTGCAATAAGTTTGTTTTACAGCAAATTTAGAATGGCTCTCGGCGATAAACTTTTTTATTACAACGAAGCAGGAGACAAATTCTATGGCGCATTTACCGAAAAAAATAATAAAGTATCAGGCAAGTTTGCTACCGCTATGCTATACAGTGATGTGATAGTGTTGGAATTCGTTTCTAAAAGAAATTTTGAAGAATGCCAATCTGAGATAGTGATCGAAAATGTGGTGAATTATTATGTTTACTACAGTAATGGCGATTTAAGAAATGCGGTAGACACGTGTTTAAATCTAGCTGGTCCTTGTAATATTGGAATAAACTGTGCTGGCATTGGCCAACAATGGCAAGAAGAAAAAAAAGGGGTAGCAAGGATGGCTTTGATGCTTCCTAATGGTGGCGTAGGATTCTGTTCTGGTTCATTAATCAATAATAGAAGGAGTGACGGTGCACCTTTGTTCTTAACTGCGATGCATTGTATTTGTAATACTGGAGATGCTATTGGTAGTCCGAATCTGGATCAAATGATGTTTTATTGGGATTTTGAAGCACCTGCAAACGATTGTGATCAAAATTGCCCGCCTGAAAATTTTACAACATCTGGTGCTTATATTTTAGCTAATGATAGGCCATCAGATTTTGCGCTATTATATTTAATGGAAGAAGATGGAATATTCCCAAGATCTATAAATGGTTGGGATAAAAATGAAATTAATTCCAATATGTCGAGTACTGGTGTTGGAATACATCATCCTGAAGGGGATTCAAAAAAAATATCATTCTTTTATGATTTTTCGTTAATTAGTAGCAATATTTTGTGGAGTTGTAACCCTTCGTCCTGTTCCGTAGAATTTTTATTTCCATTTACTCACATTAAGTGTAAAGTTTTAAATGGCACAGGGGAACCAGGCTCATCCGGAAGTCCAATTTTCAGTGTCAATAAAGAAATTACTGGAAATTTACATGGTGGAATATATAGTAACGACCCTTGTGATGAGGAATATCCGTGGTGTGAAATTAATAATATTGATTTTTATTATGGGGCACTATCGTACTCTTGGACAAACAATAATAATATCAGCAAAAGAAGACGATTAGATCATTGGCTTGATCCGATAAATAGCGGGAGTAGCTCACACCCATCGCAATCATTCGGGGCACCTAATTCTCCCACAGGAAATCCACAAATTCTATCTACAACGGTATCTTGCCAAAGTAATAATACTTATCATTTGGTCATGAACGCGTCAGGCCCTTTTGGTTTATATGAAATTGTGGTAGGCAGCGTCCGAGACACAGTAGTAATCCATACTAATCCTTATGTATATAATAATTACTTTTTCGGCAACCCAACCACAAACGCTCCAGTGCTGATCATTCTGAAGCCTTTATACACAGACCCGGTAACTACATCGCCAGCTCAACAATCAGTGAGTTGCGCTAGTAACTGCACATTAAACGTTACATCCAATTCTGCCCCCAACTGTCAGGATCTTTCATCATTTACAATACCTTTCATATTTAGTCTGTCCAGCACAGGGGGGACTTATTCTATTACAGATGGTGTAACAACATATCCAAATGCCATTCCAAATAATACTTATCCTTTTGGACCTTATCCCAACGGTTCCAATGTAAATATCATTGTTTCAGGAAATAATGG
>JANMMV010000318.1:0-7668 GCA_031373565.1 Saprospiraceae bacterium | reverse complement strand
CCAATCAAAGAAAATAATAATGACTATCGGATCAATATCTGGGACTTCGGTGGCCAAGATATACAATCGACAGTGCATCAGTTTTTTCTAACACAAGATACTTTATACGTTGTTGTACTTAATGCGCGCAAAGACGAGTTGGCTGACAAGTACATTGAGCAAATAAAATCTTATGCTCCTGACTCACCTATTTTGATTATCATCAACTGCATCGAAGAAAATCCTAGCCACGAGATAGGCATTAGAAATCTAATGGACACCCACAAAGGAAAAGATGGGAAGAGCCTTATTAAGGGATTGCACAGGGTTTCATTGCTTAAAGGGTACAAAGAACAAGATCCGTCTTATCAAATAGGCTTGATTCAAATGAGAGAGGCTATCGAAACCTTAATACTCAAAATGCCAAATATCAAAGAACCAGTGCCAGTAACCTACTTTGAAGTTAAAGCATATTTAGAGAGTGCATTTTTCAAGGACGTACCATATATTAGTCATGATACTTATGAGCAAATATGCAGGGAGAAGGGCTTAGAGACGGCTTCAGATGAAGATTTATTAAATAAATTAGATCGATTAGGAACCGTTAGATATTTTGATGATCTCCATCTTCGTAATCTTCAGATACTCAATCCAGAATGGTTGAGTGATGGCGTTTATCGGATCTTAGTTCATGAACGGACTAAGGCTTTAAAAGGGATTATATCTGAAAATGATTTGAGCATTATATTACAGAAAACTACCCCGGAGCAATTTGAATATCCTAAAAAACACTATGGTTTTTTAATCAGAATGATTCGTAAATTCGATATGGGTTATTATGATGAAAAGTCTAAACTAATTTTTATTCCACGAGCATTTGGTTTGGATTATTCAACCAATTTTGACGCTGAGCAGTATAAAAAAGGTGCTATTCACTTTTTTTTCAAATATGAGACATTTATTCCATCTACCATTATGTCTGCCTTCATAGCTAGGATGTTTGGTCAAGTACAAGATAATATGTACAGTCAAAATGGCATTGTCTTATTATCAAATGATGGATCCAATCAGGCTGCCTTTGTTGAACAAACAGCGATAAAAAACCGAATAGACATCTGGGTTAGTGGTGAAAAGTCAGAGAAGGAATATTTTGAATTTTTTATTAGGATAAGAGATGTTTTCAGAGAGTTTCATGATGCTCGAAGAGGATTGGTTGTAGATGAGTTTATTGGTTTAGATTCAAAAACGGGTACAGCTGTAAAGTACAAACTACTGATTGCTAATAAATTTAAAAATGTTTCAGATTTTGTATCTGAAGATGGCGGAACTTACAATATCGATGAGGTGCTTGGTAGATTTGAGAGTAAGAATACAACGATACAGCATATAGCAGAACAAAATGTATTTCAAAACTTTGGTGGTGACATGTACGCTGGAAATATTTATATGATCAAGCATCAAGCCAATGAATTGATCACTATTTTGACGGCCAATAGAGATAATTTTGTAGAAGATAAGCAACCAATCATCGACCAAATGATCAGTGACTTGCAAACTTTAGAGCAAACTCCTGACAAAAAGTCTACCAAGAGAATCTGGGAGCAACTCAACGATACTCGGAAAAATCTAACGAAAATATCTAGCGAAGAAGCGATAAAATGGTTTACCAAAAAAGCACTTGACGGCGGATTTAATGAAACCGTCATTAAACTAGCGAATAGATTAATGCAAGGGCTACACAACCCTATCATTAGAGATTTTGTTGATAACCCACCAAATATGATGTGATATGTTTACAGAAGAAACGGTATTTGCGCTAATAGAAAAAGGAGAAGATGGTTTTACTCAATTTAAAGTAAAAGTAGATCGGAGCGATAGCTTAGCTAGAGAAATGGTTGCCTTTGCCAATAGAATAGGCTAAAGATAATCAGTCCGGGACACTTAGTCAACCATTTGACTGTTGATAAGATAAAACTAGGTAGAACAAATGCTCGAAATCCGCAAATGCTTAAATTCGCTTCCAGGATACTACCCTACCGAGGGCTTGGTTCAGGAGTCTTGTGGATTTTAATAGCACATCCGAAAACTGACTTCATCAATGATAGAGATGGCCAACAGTTCAAAGTTATTATGTGGAGGTGATATTGTTCTGATCTGATGGCTCTATGACATCTGATCGGTTTTGGACTTATCGTTTTTTAATATGATTTGAGCTGTTATTCAATCCCTTTTAATAAATAAAACTCACTCCCTAAAAATCTCATCATAACCCAATACCAAACCATCAAATATATTGACAGGTATCATTAGCCCATCCTTTTCGTAGTAATCTATCAGTTCGTATTTATTGTTTTTTAGGATGTAGACTTTGACTGATTTTGATTCGGGGTCTACGATCCAATATTCTCTGACGCCATTCTCTTCGTAAAGGTAAAATTTGTTTACTTCGTCATGTTTCTTGTTGCCAGGGGAGAGAATCTCCACTATGAGATCAGGTGCGCCGATACAACCACAGTCATCAAGTTTGGTAGGGTCGCAGATGATGCAGATATCAGGCTGAACGACAGTGTCGATTTCATTGTCTGCGATACCACTATTTCTTTTCAGTCTTACATCGAAGGGAGCATGATATACTGTGGAAGTTCCATTTTTCAGGTTATCGTACAGAAAACTGCTTAAACTTGCAGAAATTTCTTGGTGTCTACGTCTCGTTACAGGGCTCATCTTAACAATATACCCTTTGATTAATTCCACCCGCTCTTGAAATTGCCATAATAGATAATCAGCGTAGGTATATCGCTTGGTTAGATCGAGCTGTGAGAGTTCTGTGATGTCTTTCATCCATCAAGTATTTTATACAAATTTAGCATATTTTCAGTGCATGGCCCGTTTTTTTGAGCAAATTATACTGTGTATTAATCATCTTCAGAACCAGATTCGTGATAAATTTCACAATCAATAACGAGTGAGCGGTAGTAGCGTGCACGAAGCGACGGAGGAGCCGAAGTAAAGCGGATGACGCGACTCCGATCCCGATGAAAGAAGGGTAATCGGAGGCACTCCCAAATAACTAATATATTTTTTTGTAATTTTTAGCTCAAAACCCTTTAGTTTAAAGGAAATATCTTACCTTTGCGCTCATTTTCACGAAGAAAATGCATTATTTAACCACTGCACGCACAAGGCGCGCATACAAAATCTTAATAAAATGGCAGAAGACCAAGATCTATTGCAAGACGCAACCGACATCATCGAAGATACATCTGATGTAGAAATGATGCCCGAAGTTGAAATCGTCAGCACTCCGCATGATGAATTTGACTGGACAATCGGAAAGCGCAACACTGTCAAGTATGACAAAGCTGAACACGCGAAGTATTTCGAACAGTATGACTTATCACTCAATTCAGTATCTGAACTTGAAGTTGTCAAAGGTAAAGTAACCGCTATACATGGTGGTGATGTTGTCCTAGATATCAACTATAAGTCTGATGGTCTCGTATCATTATCTGAATTTAGAGATACACCAGATCTCAAAGTAGGTGACTATGTAGATGTTTACGTTGAGAACAAAGAAGATATCAGAGGCCAATTAGTATTGTCACGCCGCAAAGCTAAATTGCTTAGAGCATGGGATAATATCGTGGACTCTTACAAAAATGGTTCTATCATCAAAGGTTTTGTTACAAGCAAAACTAAAGGTGGTCTTATCGTAGATTGTTTAGGTATCGAAACATTCTTACCTGGTTCGCAAATCGACGTTAAGCCTATCACTGATTATGATATCTATGTAGGCAAGACAATGGAATTCAAAGTAGTGAAGATCAACGAAGCGATCAAAAATGCTGTCGTATCTCACAAAGCACTTATCGAAAGCGATCTTGCTGAGCAGAGAGAAACGATCATCTCTGGTCTTGAAAAAGGTCAAGTACTCGAAGGTGTGGTTAAAAACATCACAGACTTCGGTGCATTTATGGACCTTGGTGGCGTAGATGGTCTCCTTTATATCACAGATATCTCTTGGGGTCGTATCAATCACCCGAACGAAGTGCTTGCGCTTAATCAAAAAATCAATGTTGTCGTTCTCGACTTTGGCGAAGACAAAAAGAGAATATCTCTGGGTTTGAAACAATTGACTCCGCATCCGTGGGAAGTTTTAGATATAGATATCTCTGAAGGTAATATCGTGAAAGGTAAGATCGTAAACATCGAAGACTATGGTGCATTCTTAGAAATCATCCCAGGTGTTGAAGGCCTTATCCACGTATCAGAAGTGAACTGGAGCAACCAGCCTGTAAATGCGCGTGATTTCTTCACATTAGGACAAGAAGTAGATGCTAAAGTAGTGACCATCGATCGTGATGATCGCAAGATGTCTCTATCTATCAAGCAAATGACTGAAGATCCATGGAGTGTTGTATCAGCTAAATATCAGGTCGGAACTAAGCATACGGGTGATGTCAAAAACTTGACTCCATACGGTGTGTTTGTAGAGCTTGAGAATGGTATCGGCGGTATGGTTCATATCTCTGACCTTTCATGGACAAAGAGATATTCGCATCCTTCTGAGTTTACAAAAGTAGGTGAGAAAATAGATATTTCAATCCTAGAAGTAGACCAAGAAAGCAGAAAATTATCTTTGGGTCACAAACAATTGGAAGAAAATCCATGGGATACTTTTGAAAATGTATTCCCTGTAGGATCTTACCACGAGGCTACAATCGTTAAGAAAGTAGACAGTGGAGCAGTAGTACAATTGCCGTATGGCTTAGAAGCTTTTGCACCGTCTAAGCATCTTAAAAAAGAAGATAACTCAAATGCCGGTGTTGAAGAGACATTGACATTCAAAGTGATCGAATTTAACAGAGATGACAAGCGTATTATCGTTTCACATACTCGTTATGTTGAAGATATTAAGAGAGAAGCTGATCAGCTAGTAGAAGGCGAAATAGAGAAGGAGAAAGAAGAAGTCAAAAAGACGATCAAGGCAACTCAATCTAAAGTAGAACTTTCTACATTTGGTGATATCGCTGGTTTTGCAGAGTTAGCAGGACAGTTCGGAAACACACCACCACCAGTAATGAAGGCCCCAGCGCCTAAAGCTGCAGAAGTGGCTCCAGTAGTGGTGGAAGAAGTGGTTGCTGAAGCGCCAGCGGCTGTAGAAGAAGTTGCAGAAGAAGCGGAAGCGGTTGAAAAAGTAGCTAAAACAGCAACTAAAACAACAAAAGCTGACAAAGGCGACGATCTTAAAAAGATTGAAGGTATCGGACCTAAAATCGAAGAATTGTTTCATAATGCAGGTATCAAGACGTTCGCCGAAATGGCAGCGGCGGATCCTTCAAGACTGAAAGAAATCTTAAATGATGCTGGTCCAAGATATCAAATGCATGATCCTGCGTCATGGCCGATGCAAGCCGATTTGGCTGCTAAAGGTGAGTGGGATGAGTTAAAAGTATGGCAAGAATCACATAAAGGTGGTAAGGTAGATTAATATCTGCTTCATTATTCTCTTTGTGAGATTGCTCATGATACAAAAGCGCTCAGATCAATGATCTGGGCGCTTTTTTTAATTTAGAATGATTTTTAGAATGAGCCTAGAAAAACTGTCGTTGCTTGTAAAACATAAGAGTGCCATTGAAAAAAGCATTAAAAATATATCACAAACCCATATTTTCAGCAACATATAGCAGTGATATTTGTTCTGTAAGTCGAAAATGAAGTATGCATTGAAAACAGTAGGAGTAATAGGGTCAGGTTTCTCGGGATTAGCTGCGGCAGCATCACTAGCCAAAGCAGGCTACCACGTTACTGTTTTGGAAAAAAATCCATCTATAGGTGGTCGTGCGCGCCAATTTGAAGCAGAAGGATTCACATTTGATATGGGGCCATCGTGGTATTGGATGCCAGAAATTTTTGAAAACTTTTACAATAAATTTGGTCATACAACCGCAGATTTTTATGATCTAAAAAGGTTAGATCCATCCTATCAAGTGATCTTTAGTAAAGATGATGTCTTAGATATACCTGCAGATTACGCTGAGCTTAAATCACTTTTTGAATCTATCGAATCGGGAAGTGGAGATCAGCTAGACAAATTTATGGCTGAAGCTCAATACAAATATGAAGTTGGCATTAATGAATACGTATGGAAGCCTGGTCTATCAGTCACTGAATATTTTGATTGGAGAGTCATAAAAAGTGCGTTCAAATTGCAAATGTTTTCGTCTATTGCAAAGCAGATAGATGGCTACTTCAAGAACGAAAAAATACGCCAAATCTTAAAGTTTCCGGTGTTGTTCCTAGGCGCTACGCCAGAAAACACACCCGCACTGTATTCCTTGATGAATTATGCGGATATCAAACTTGGCACCTGGTATCCTATGGGTGGCATGTACGAAATTATTAAAGCATTTGAGAAAATATGCACAGAGCAAGGCGTGATTTTTGTCACTAATGCTGAGGTCACATCCATCAACGTTGAAGGTACAAAAGTAAGCTCCGTCAAAACGCTTGACAAGGTATATTCATTTGATTATGTGGTGGCTAGTGCCGATTATCACCACGTGGAGCGAAATCTATTGTCTCCCCCTTCACAATTATACTCTGATGAGTACTGGACTAAACGTGTGATGGCACCAAGTTCGTTGTTGTTTTATCTAGGATTGAATACCAAACTTAGTGGGTTTGATCATCACAATTTGTTTTTTCATACAGATTTTGATAAACATGCAGACGAAATATATACGAATCCAGCTTGGCCTACAGATCCGTTGTTTTATGTCAGCGTTCCTTCAATAACAGACAACGACGTAGCGCCGCAAGGTTTTGAAAATGTGTTTATCTTGATGCCACTAGCTACAGGTCTTGATGATAATGAAGAATTAAGACAACCCTATTTCGATCTGATTTGTAATAAGATAAAGGACATTAAAGGTGTAGATCTGAGAGACCATCTGGTCTACAAACGTTCCTATTGTATCAATGATTTTAAGGACGATTACCATGCTTTTGGTGGTAATGCTTACGGATTAGCTAACACTTTAATGCAAACTGCTATCCTCAAGCCAAAAATCCATCACCCTTCGATCAAAAACTTGTATTTTACGGGCCAATTGACAAGTCCCGGGCCAGGCGTACCACCATCAATAATCTCAGGTCAGGTTGTCGCTGATCTAATTATTAAAGCTAATACTTCACTCAAATGAAATTTTATTCGTCCGTCTGTCAAGACATAAGCAAAATAATTACACAAAGATATTCGACATCCTTTTCGATGGGCATTAGAGTATTTGCTAAAGAGCTTAGATCTCCTATCTATGGTATTTATGGTTTTGTGCGACTAGCTGATGAGATCGTTGATACTTTTCATGATCAAGACAAAGGGGCACTCTTACAGGAGTTTAGAGCAGATACTTTCAAAGCCATATCTATGGGATTTAGTTTGAATCCAGTATTGCATGCTTTTCAGGAGGTTGTCAATCTGTATAATATTGATCACGATCACATCAAAGCGTTTTTGCATAGTATGGAGATGGACCTAGACAAAACCATCTTTGATCAGGCGGAACTAGACGAATATATCTATGGTTCCGCAGAAGTAGTAGGTCTGATGTGTTTGAAAGTATTTTTGCAAGGCGACGAAAATGAATTCAATAAACTAAAACCGATGGCCCAAGCACTGGGGTCTGC
>JANMMV010000311.1:0-6187 GCA_031373565.1 Saprospiraceae bacterium | reverse complement strand
ATGTCAATATCACCATCGAACGAGGCGATCGTATCGCTTTTGTTGGCCAAAATGGACAGGGCAAAACGACGTTGGCAAAGATACTTGTAGGCTTAATACCCCCATCAACCGGCAAACTCGAATTTGGTTCCAATATGCATTTGTCTTATTATGCTCAAAACCAATCAGAATTGTTAGACCTAAAATCAACAATTTTGGATGTGATGGAAGAAAAAGCACCTGAAGAGATGCGTACGAAGATACGTAGTGTTTTGGGTTCATTTTTGTTTTCAGGTGACGACGTAGATAAGAAGGTTTCCGTTTTGTCGGGTGGCGAGCGCGCAAGATTGGCAATGGCATCGTTGATTATGAAGCCTTGTAACTTCTTGATACTAGATGAGCCTACCAATCACCTTGATATTTACTCCAAAGAAGTACTCAAAAACGCACTCAAAGAGTACCAAGGCACACTACTAGTTATTTCTCACGATCGTGAGTTTTTGTCAGGCTTGACAGACAAGGTCATCGAGTTTAAGGATGGAAATACAGGTGAATTCCTAGGCGATATCGACTATTTCTTGAGTAAGAAGAAGATGGATAACATGCGTGAAGTCGACATGCAAAAAACTGCGCCCGCGCCGGTGTCCATTGCACAGCCCACTAACGGTTCCAAAATAACAACCCTATCCAGCGAAGACTACAAACGACTCAAGAAACAGATTCAATCTGTTGAACGAGATATCGAGAAAATAGAAAAAGAAATAGCTGCCATCGAAGCTAAATTGGCTGACCCTAGCTATTATATGGATCCAGGTTTTGCAGATGCAAATAAGCGATATAAGGTTTTGCAAGATAGCCTGTTTGCTAAAATGGAAGAATGGGAAGTGAGCAGTGAGGCAATGTAAGTCTTTTAAGCTGTTAGCTTTTATCTATAATGATTTGCTTTTAGTGGTTTGCACTTAGATACAAGCACTCGCTGTTTTTAAGGAAGGCCAAAAATAATCTCAATTATGACGTTGGTTTATAATCTTTTGTGATCATTTACCGTTAATTTTGCATACAACTTCTTATTGATGAAATCGGCATAACAAATAATCAGGGTATATTTTATACAACCCACAGTGATTATTTTTTATCAAAGATTCCATCCCGCTGGTAACGCAGGACGAGTTATGGCCATTAAAAACTAAGTAAAAATAAACAGATGAAAAACTTATTATTGATATGTACGCTGATGACTGTGATGACTTGTATTTGGGGTCAAGCACATCCTTTTATTTCTGATTTCAAAGCGATCAAAGATAGAGACAATACGCTTCTCACGTGGACAATACGCCAAGGTTCCATTTGTTTTGGCATCGGTATATGGAGATCTACAGATGATATCAATTATGAATTAGTAGGACGTATTGAAGGAGAATGTGGTAGCATCGACAAAGCAAAAATCTATACATGGCTGGATGAAAAGCCTAGTATCCCGGGCAAAAATTACTACAAACTCGAGATCGGCATTGAAGGTACTTCAGAACCTGGGCTACTTGTTACTTTTGCTGACTATGGCAAAAATGGGCTAGTCATCTCACCCAATCCGTTTGATGAATTTACCTGGATTGAGTTTTGGAATCCTACCAATGATCCGCATCAGATTTTTGTCTACACTTCTAGTGGTCAGTATATTATCAAGGGTAAAACCACTGACGATAGCTTTGTGATACAGATTCCCGAAGAGTTCACTTCTAAACCAGCTTCTTCAGCGGTAATTATGCCTGAGCCTTTGCTTATTAGGGTTGTCAATCAGAAAACCAAGGCCGTTTATACTGGAAAATTGTTGTTGATAAAGTAGGAAGATTATTTTCATGAATTAGGGACTATGATTGAAATTCAATAATAATGATTTTGAAACCAGCAGTTTAACACCGCGATAGCCCCAGAATAAAGAATAAATCAAACTTTGTAATCTAAGCTCAAAGGATTACAGAAGACAAAAAACCAAAACTTGGTTTGATGGAAAGTAATTAGTGGCAAGGTAAAGGTTGATTTTTTATTTTTGCCCAACGCTACAAGATTCATCCTATACTCTGAACTACATGTAGGCAATACTTATCAATCAAGTATTTTGCACTATTAGAAAATAAAGAGGCATACCGATGGTAATATTTATCGGGAACGTTACCGCGAGAGCCATTGGCAAGAAAAGACCAGGATTTGACTGGGGAACTGAAATTTTCATAGCAGCAGGAACTGCAATGTAAGATGCACTTGCAGCTAAAATGGCAAACATAAAGCGATTAGATATGTCTTGCGTGACCAAGGAACTTAACATGGCAATGATACACCCATTAATGATGGGAATTAATACAGCAAAAACGATTGGAAACCAACCAAATGAGAAAAATGCCTTTAGTTTTCTTCCACTTGTAATTCCCATGTCCAATAAAAAGATAGCAAGAAAACCTTTAAAAAGATCATTGGTAAATGGTTTTATTCCTTCTGCCTGTTTATCACTAGCCAAGTAACCTATAATCAAACAGCCTAGGATGAGCAATACACTCCCGTTTGTAAATGAGTGCTTTATGGCGGTTCGTTTCTTTATTACTTCGTTTTCATCCTTATTAAATATTGAAATTAGCAAAAGGCCAATTATGATTGCGGGTGATTCCATCAAAGCCATGATCGCTACCATGTGGCCATGTAGTGACAATTGTTGAGATTCAAGATAAGAAACAGCTGTGACAAATGTTACTGCACTTACCGAGCCGTAAGTAGCTGCTACGGCACCAGCATCAAATACACTCAATTTTCTTTTTAGGATAAAAAATGTATAGGTTGGTATCATTAGAGAAATAAAAATCCCAAATAACATTGACCAGCCTACCTCTATTGTAAACGTTTCATGAGACAATTCCTGACCACCCTTGAAACCTATTGCAAATAAGAGATACAGTGAAATAAATTTTGATGAATTTTCAGGTATCTCTAAATCGCTTTTTAAGTAGACGGCCAGGATACCCAATACAAAAAAAAGTAATGCTGGATTTGTCAGATTCTCTATGAGTAAGTTATAGTTCATGTGTTCACTTAATTTTCAAGGTTGATAATAAATTGAATAAAGGTATTATTTTGCTTAGGAATCTTAAAAAAAGTAGCCATGTTTTATTTGTCATGACATTATCATTTGTATCTGTAGATATCACTCTCCAATTTACGGATTACACATATCACAGTACCTAGGGTCTTCAGTCTGTTTGCCATTTGGGTATTTTTCTTCTTTCTCATAAGCGCACTTTTGGCAAGTATATATATAACTTAAGGTTGAGCGAGATGGAAAATCGCAAAGCTCACAGGGTAGACCATCTTTTCTGTCAGTAATTCCAAATCCTGGTGTCTCGCATTTTGGGCAAAGTGATAGTATTTTGTCAACTAATTTACCAGCGGCTTTTTCAATGACCTTCATCCGACTTGGGTTATACATAGCCCGCATGTCGGTTTCAATGTAAGCCGTACCGTGTTTACCTATAAGGTTTTGAAAGGCTTTGTTAAGTTCATCTGGATTCGTGATTCCCTTTACAATGTCTCTAAAATCATCGTGAGATTTTCTGATAATCAAGCCGTGTGAAGGAAAATTTGCATTATCAGCAAATTCTTTAAGTTCCCTTTCGGTTTTAATCTCGCAACCATTAAAATTCGTCTCTATACTTAGCTCCCTTGCAATAATTTCTAAATCATTTTTCTTGTCAACAAAAAGCAAAAATTCATCATCACTTGGAACAAAGTAAAGAGAAGGATGTGGACCAAAAGAACCTTCGCTAGCAACTGCCAAATCACAATTAGTTAATTCCATTGCTAGAAGGCATTTGTTTCTTGCCGTAATGATAGGGTCATCTTTTCTTTCTACTTCCCCTGTAAAAGTCCCTAGTTCATCTGTGTCAAAATCTAAAGTAACGAAACACTTCACACCCAATTCCTTTTCCAGAATAGGGGCAATCACTTTTTCCTTTTCGTGTTTAGTTGCTATTACTAGATTTCGTCCTTCAAACATTATTCTTCCTCTAAAGAAATTTGTATTTTAGAAGTAATGTGAAGCCTCTTATTATTCAGTTTTGCATCTGAAATAATTTGCAACATTTTTTCTGTTTCTATTTTCAATTTAGGAATTCTATCTAATGCTATTTCATCATTCTTTCCAAATCGTATTTGTGAACTAAAATTTTTCATTTCATGAAAGTGAATTTTTGCAAAATAAATACTCATTAGAATTTCTTTAGCTTCCTCATCTGAAAAATTGCCTTCAATTAAATTCAGCTGTTCGATTTTATTCATTTTTAATATGATTTTGAGTTGACACATACTTGAGCACAAAAATATCCCATCGTAATTACAATTGGAGTAATTAATTGACTCGTTATATCATCTCTATTTATGAAAGGCATTGCGAGAACGGCAATGATTAATAATTAGAAAATATTGATACCTTACGGTTAAGCGCAATCCTATTCAATTTTTATTACTGCATCCACTTTTATACTACTCGCTTTTGAGCTGATGGTTTTTCTTAATTCAAAAAGTTCTTTTTGTAATCGCTTTATTTTTGATTCCCTTGTTTTAATATCTTCCTCACTACTGTCACCATTTATTCTATTCTCATGATACTTTATTTTTACATGTACCATTAGGGCTATAATTTCTACAGCATCGTTGGAGTTAAACTCTCCTTGTATAAGTTGTATATTCATGTTTTTGATATTAGACTGTAATTGTATTAATTTTTATGGTACCGTAAATGAATCGATTAGAACCTACAATCTAGTATAAAGTTAATCAGCGTATCACACCCTACCCTAGCTTGTACAGCTTTGACAATTTCACCTAACAAAAGTTATTTTGACTGTTTGGCTATTATACTGAATAGTTCATCTGAGAACGTATCGTTTTCTATGTTATTATAAATATTATCCGCATCAATTGTTGCGGTTTCAATTAATTTTTGCTCTTAAAAAAAATTTATAAATTCATTTTCGTTATCTTTTTCTACAAATAAATGACAATGCTAAACATTGCAATTAATGTTTATTAATTACTGCCCCTGTCCTAATGAATATCCCGCCTTACCGTCAAAGGAATATAGATTTTCTGTTTTTATACTATCAATATTTTCATTGACTGCATTTTGTAAAAGTTTGATGATATTTGATTTATCTATTTTCGATTCCTCCGTAGGTTTGAAACGGCATCTCCAATGATCAGTACAAAAAGTTTCCTCAAATCCATCTGGCCACACTTTAATTCCCCTGTTCGTAATCATTGAGAGCTTTATACCATCACTTTCAATTTTCTTTACTTTCTCTGCTAATTCGTCAGGATTAGAACCGTTCCAATGAACAAAAATGTCCACGCCGACTAATTCTTTTATTGCAGAAGGTCTGCGCTTGTACTTAGGCAAGTTCAAAGCGGAATTATTGGCATAAGAAACAGATTTTAGTATAGAAGGCTGATTGCCTAGATTTTCAATCACAGCTTTTGCAAATTCTTTAGTTCCCACCTTTCGTTTACTTGTTCCATCCATAAAGATATCGTAAGTATGAATACCATCCTCTAGGGTCTTAAGCCAAGCATTTTGAACTTTTTCTGCAATTTCTGTTTGGCCAATATGGTTCAGCATCATAATAGCCCCTTGCAACAACCCAGATGGGTTAGCTACATTTTGTCCAGCTCTTCTGGGCGCAGAGCCGTGTATCGCTTCGAACATAGAACACTCCTCACCTATATTTGCCGATCCCGCTAGTCCTACCGAACCCGTTATCTGTGCGGCAACATCACTTAGTACATCACCGTACAGATTTGGCATTACTATCACATCAAATAGTTCTGGTGTGTCCGCCATTTTAGCAGCGCCTATGTCAATTATCCAATGTTCGTTTTCTATTTCAGGATATTCTATGGCAATCTCATCAAATACTTGGTGAAACAAGCCATCGGTTTGTTTCATAATATTATCCTTTGTAAAACAAGTTACTTTTTTGCGGTTTTGCTGTTTAGCGTATTCAAAAGCGTAACGAACTATTTTTTCACAACCAGGTCTGCTAATTAGCTTTAAGCATTGTACAACCTCGTCTGTTTGTTGGTGCTCGATTCCGGCGTATAAATCTTCTTCATTTTCGCGTACAATTACGATATCCATCACGGGATGCTTGGTACTTACAAAAGGATG
>JANMMV010000289.1:0-2093 GCA_031373565.1 Saprospiraceae bacterium | reverse complement strand
GCTGAGCCTGCGCGGACATGGCGTCGAGGGGCCGCTGTTGCGGACGCTGATCGAGACGGGGCTGTTCGCCCGACTGGAGTGGCTCGACCTCTCGAACAATCAGCCGCTCGGCGACGGGGCGATGCGTCTGCTGGCGGCGCTGATGGATGTGTAGATGCCATTAACGCTACAGGCGTATCCTACGGACCAAGTTGGCGTATGATCGTTAGTCTTGAAGACAAACCAAAAGGATATGCAGTTTTTCCGGGTGGTCAATCTGGTAATCCTACTAGCAAATATTATAAATACGGTATAGAAACGTGGCGTAAAGGCGAGTACTTTGCCCTCAATAATTCGCCTATTTCGAAGGAATTCAAAGAAAAATCTACACAAACAATTCAATTTGTCGCAAGTAAATAATCGAAATCAAATGAAAAAATTTAGTTTTATACCTGTCATTTTAGTCGGTTCGGCGTTCGCACAATATTTTGGTGCTTGGTGGGCAATGCCGATCGTTTGTGCGGTAGCAGCATACTTTTTTGGTCTCAACAAAGGTATCGCCTATGCCGCAGGTTTTGTAACCATTTCTGGTTTATGGTATGGCATGTCTGTTTTTGCAGATACTCATTTTGACACGCCAATGTCTTCTATTTTAGGTGGCGTTTTTGGCAATATTTCAAATAGTTTAGTATACACTTTGACAGCTACCGTAGGAGGAATAGTGGCAGGTTTTGCTTCCCTTGTTGGTGCATGGGCTCGTTCTATATTTCAGCCATCGATCGATGTTTAGTGTATGTTTAAGCGAATAGGCATCACAGGAGGTATCGGCTCAGGCAAGACAACGGTTTGCAGGATATTTGAGACCATGGGTATACCTGTTTACTATGCCGATATCGAAGCCAAACGCATCATCGTCTCCAACACACTAGTCAAACACCAAGTGCGCGAACTACTAGGCGCTGATGCCTACTATAAGAATGGCAAACTCAATCGCGATTACGTATCATCCAAGATTTTTAATGATAAATCTTTATTGCTGCGTATGAATGCCATTGTGCATCCGGCCGTTCAGACCGACAGCGATCGTTGGTTTGAAGCTGAAATGCAAAAAGCTGGCGCAACCTATGCGCTAAAAGAAGCGGCCCTACTTGTCGAGAATGGCTCTTATAAGTATTTAGACCAACTCATTGTCGTCACTTGCCCTGAAGACATTCGTATCCAGCGCGTCATGGATCGCGATCATCTCACTTACGATCAGGTAAAATCCAAAGTAGCGAATCAACTATCAGAGTCCGACAAAGTGGCTGTCGCCAATTTTGTCATCAATAATGATGGCAAGAATTCACTCATCGAGCAGATCGTTCATATTCATCATAAATTTTTATCGTATAAAAAGGCATAATCTGAATATCCAACGTGGATCTATTATATTTACGAAGCGCAACTTCTATCTTGACAAATCACACCACGATTTCTATCTAATAAATCTTAAGTCAAATTCATCTTCCTAAATGTCTATTTTATAGCTACATTTGCAGTGAATATTAACATTTTGCAAGCCATTATTTATGAGAGATTATACCGCATCCAAGCGATTTTTGCAATACGTACAAGTGGACACACAAGCTGATCCAATGAGTACTACGTATCCATCGTCAATGAAACAAAAAAACTTGACGAATCATATAAGTGCAGAACTTACAAGCATGGGGATTGAGCATGAAGTGAGTGATGAAGGATATATTTACGCTACTATTCCATCAAATGTAACTCATGAGACGCCAACCATTTTCTTCTGCTCTCACCTAGATACAGCCCCGGATTGTAGCGGTACCGATGTAAAGCCGATTGTTCATCACAAGTATCAAGGTCAAGACATCATCCTTCCCGATGATACTACACAAGTAATCACAACATCATTGTATCCACAGTTGGCCAATAAAATAGGCCACGATATTATTACCGCGAGTGGACAAACGCTGTTGGGAAGTGATGATAAATCAGGCGTTGCTATCATCGTAGATTTGCTTTACCAATTGTCAACTGACTCATCGCTGCCTCACGGAGAAGTTCGAGCTTTACTGACAACAGATGAAGAGATCGGGAAAGGAGTT
>JANMMV010000278.1:0-6764 GCA_031373565.1 Saprospiraceae bacterium | reverse complement strand
GAGGAAACAGCCCCTTTCGGAAGGTTCTATTTGATCTATCAAGTACAAAGCAAAGTTGTCGCTGCTTGTATTAAACCATATATTCAATTTCCTTTAAATAATTCATATGACATATCATCTTTTGCAATAGATCTCAATAAGACCTATGATCCAAGCTATCAACTGATTGATCCTATCGTCTCAAAACACTATTTGTATGGTGTCACGATTGCTTTATATAATGGACCACAAGAGTAAATGATAATTGATGTCTGACGCACTTTTCCAAAACTTATCATCAACATTTGAATCTCTTTATTATAGCAAACATGAATTTGAAAGTTTCGCCCCGGGTCGTGCAAATATTATAGGAGAACATACCGACTACAATGATGGTTTTGTCTTTCCTTTTGCTATCGGCCAGGGTATCTGGTTTTTGGCATCCAAAAATCAGAGCGCTCATATAAGTGTTTACTCTTACAACGAATCTAATCAAGCACAATTTTCATTGGCTGGAGAAACAGCTTCTTTTGCCGGTTGGCCAAGATTCATAAGTCAAGTGTTAAAACATCTGAATCCTACGATTACTCAAGGGATTAATATTGTATTTGGAGGAGATGTGCCGATCGGGGGGGGCGTCTCATCTTCCTCTGCCCTTACATGCGGGATGATTGATATCATAGGGCAAACCAACGAACTACAACTGCTTCCTGAAAAAATGGTAGAATTGGCAGTCAGAGCAGAACATGGCACAGGCGTCATAGGCGGTATTATGGATCAATTTACAATCATCAATGGAGTAAATAACCACGCTATGCTGTTAGATTGTAGAGATCAATCTACACAGTTAATCAAATTGCCAGAGTCAAATTGTCATTTTTATCTTGTCAACACGGGTGTAAAACATAATCTGGTAGAAACAGACTATAATCTCCGGAGACAACAGTGTAATCAAGCGCTAGAAATATGTCAGAACGGAGGTTATGCTTTTAAGTCCTTGAGAGATATAAGTCTTGACGAGTTGGATAATCTACAGTTAATTTTACCAGAACCACTTTATCGACGAGTGCGACATGTTGTCTCGGAGAATGAAAGAGTGATGAGGACAGTAGCATGTTTGCACAATCATGATCTTAAAAGCTTGGGGATTCTATTGCATGGATCGCACGATAGTCTTCGCGTTGATTATGAAGTGAGCTGCGATGAATTAGATTGGCAAGTTGACTATGCTAAAAGCGCGGATTTCAATTATGGAAGTCGTATGATGGGCGGTGGATTTGGGGGATGTACGATTCACTTAACAAAATCTACATGGTCAGAAGCTTATTGTCTCCAATGGCAAAAAGACTACATGGAAACTTTTGGAATCGATTGTCAAATAATTGAGATAAGACCAAGTGATGGTATTTTGAAACGAAAACGAATTAGTAGTAAATAATTCCGTTACTTTATCATAAAATATCGTAATTTTGCAGCTCCGTAGCACAAACTGCACCCCAAAATTTTAATTTTATTAGCAAAAAAGGAAATCGCTATTGTAAGTTTTTACTTATATTAGTGGTGAAAAATATTTAATCTTATTTTAATCATTCAAAATTATTTAAACATGAAAAATTGGAGTTTTAAATCACTTATTTTTTTAGTAGGCCTTGGATTTTTTATTACATCTTGTACGGATGATGGTACAGGCGTAACACCAACAGTTAAAGGACCAGCAGTAACGCTTGAAGCAGGTTCTGGCGTTATCACAACTGATACAAGTGTCACTGTAGGAGGGCAATTTACCGTAATAGTCAAAGGTTCAAAAACAGACTTCGACATGGCTACGCTAACTGTTGAAGAGGCTGGAGTTAAGATAGCTTTAGATCGTATTGATGCGGCATCAAATCCTATTTCGTTGTTAGGAACAGACAAAACATCTTTTACAAGAACAATCAAAATAACAGCACACACCAATATAGGTGAAAAATCCTATTCATTTGTTGTAGCTGATGCCAATGGTAATAGGTCATCAAAGGTTGTCAAAATAACAACGGTTGTCGTAACTACACCTGTCAAAACCTTGTCTGGAATATTACTCAATCAAGCTGGACCAGCTGGTACAGGAGGATTAGATCTAGATAACGGTGCTGGAACATCATCTACAGCGGTTGAAGCTGAAATTCGAGATATGGGTATTGATTTAGGAAACCCTGTAGCGACTAACTGGAAGCAACAAATAGCGGCGGTTAATGGAGCTGAGGTGAAATACATCAAAAAAGGAAGCAACGGCGTGCCCGAAACTTTCAGTTTTGCTACCGTGGCGACACAAGAAGATATATTGGCGCTTTTTGACAAAGGTACTGCATTCACCAAAGTGGACGGCACAATTAAAGTATCGGATCTTGTTGCTAAGGATGATGTATTTATCGTGAAAAAAGGCACTAAATACTACTTGCTACTTACTAAAGAAATCAAAGTAACCAATGCTGACAATGCGGACTCTTATACATTTGATGTAAAATTATAAGATTAAAGACTAGTTACGGTTAGGAATAATAAAGCGTCTGGTAGTATTCTGCCAGGCGCTTTATTGTTTTTGAATGATTACCTTTGCACTAGACATCTAAACAATCAATGAATAACAATAACGAATACACAACTTTTACGAATGTAAGCACACTCGGAGAATTTGGGTTAATAGAGAAGCTTACGAGTACTATAAAACATAGACATGACAGCACCGTCAAAGGAGTAGGCGACGATGCCGCAGCTATTGCGAACAATAGCAGTGAATTAACGCTGATATCGACTGACATGTTAGTAGAGGGTGTACATTTTGATCTAATGTATACACCACTCAAGCATTTGGGTTATAAATCGGTGGTTGTCAACATCTCAGATATTTTAGCTATGAATGCTATTCCTACACATATCACGGTGTCAATTGCTATATCTAATAAATACTCTCTTGAAGCATTGACAGCGTTTTACGAAGGTATAGAATTGGCCTGCAAAATGTATAAGATTGATCTTATCGGCGGTGATACAACATCGTCGCCCAAAGGTATGATCATAAGCATCACGGCTATAGGACAAGCCAAAAAAGAAGATGTAGTTTATCGAAATGGTGCCAAAAAAGGCGATATAGTGTGTATTACTGGGGATCTAGGCGCATCCTATTTGGGTCTTCAGATTCTCGAACGCGAAAAACAAATCTACCTTGAACATCCAAGCGTTCAACCCGATCTTGAAAGTAGTCAGTATCTAATCGAACGTCAGCTTAAGCCGGAAGTTCCTATCGGGGCGATTGAGTATTTCAAACAAAATGGGATCAAACCTACTTCTATGATCGACGTATCTGATGGACTAGCTAGCGAGTTTATGCATATATGCAAACAAAGTGGCGTAGGTGGCTATATCGAAGAGAGTAAAGTGCCTATCCATCCTGATGCGGAGCGTACCGCTTTAGAATTTAACTTAGATCCGATAACCTGCGCCCTTCACGGAGGGGAAGATTATGAACTACTATTCACAATTGACGAAAAGGATCTTGAAAAGATAAGATATATGCCCGATGTGTTCATCATAGGCGACATTACTGCAGCCGAAGATGGAATAAAACTACATACTTCTGGTGGCAACATGCACGACCTTTCTGCGCAAGGATGGAATCATTTTGAAGCAGAGCAATAGCTTTTTCATAATATCTACGAAGAGGATTAATATCGAATATAAAAAACAACGTATATTAGCCTCAAATCATTAATAGTATACGAATGGAAAATAGGCCTTGGCTCAAAAATTACCCCGCAGGAGTGCCCGTCAATATCGACACAACTCAATATGCAACACTTGTAGATTTTGCTAAAGAATGCTTTGTAAAATTCGGTAGTAATATTGCTTTTGAATGTATGGGCAAAACGCTTACCTACAAGCAACTCGATCAATATTCAGATCAAATGGCAGCATATCTTCATTCTCGTGGGCTTTGTCCTGGAGATCGAATTGCACTCATGATGCCCAATTGTCTTCAATATCCGATTGCCATATTTGCTTCATTGAAGGCAGGACTTATTATTGTCAATACAAACCCGCTCTATACTCCCCGAGAGATGGAACATCAGTTTAAGGATAGCGGCGTCACTGCAATCATTATCGTTGAAAATTTTTGTGCAAATCTCGAATCTATCCTACAAAAGACAAAAATCAAAACGATTATAACGACAAGTATCGGAGAGATGTTAGGAACTGTAAAAGGCACGATCGTCAATTTAGTGGTCCGATATGTAAAGCGCATGGTCCCGAAATATACGCTACCGAATACTGTACGTTTTAGTCATGCACTTAGCGAAGGTAGAACCTTTACTATCAACCCATTTGAAAACACACAAGAAACGGTCATTATCCACCAATATACGGGAGGCACAACTGGCGTTTCAAAGGGAGCGATGCTAACAAATGGAAATCTCATTGCAAACATGCTGCAAATCAAAGTTTGGCTTCAGTCGTTTGTAGAGCAAACCCCATCAAATGAAAGGATCACGCTTTCTCCACTCCCGATGTATCACATCTTTGCATTTACGGTTAATTGTCTTGCGATGCTTAGTTACGGGGCACATACCGTTATGGTTACCAATGCGCGCGATATCCCTTCTATCGTTAAGGAATTCAAAACCCACAAGATTGTACTTATGACGGGGCTCAACACCCTGTTTAATGCCTTACTCAATAATGAAGAATTTAAGAAACTTGATTTTACATCGTTGAAGATAACGGTTGGCGGTGGTATGGCTATTCAGAAAGTTGTGGCTGATAGATGGTTAGATCTTACCAATTGCCGACTTACCGAAGGCTATGGTATGACTGAATCGTCACCGCTTATTTCAGTTAATCCCCTGGACGAAACAGCTCGCCAAGGCAGTATCGGACTAGCTGTACCTTCGACAGAAATTCGATTTGTAAATGATGCTGGTGACGTGGTTGGAATAGAAGAGATAGGAGAGATTCAAGCCCGAGGTCCACAAGTTATGAAAGGATATTACAACCAACCAGGAGAAACAGCTAAGACCGTGACAACTGACGGATGGTTATGCACTGGAGATATAGGCAAGATGGATGTAGATGGATTTATGTACATCGTAGATCGCAAGAAAGATATGATCTTAGTGAGTGGTTTTAATGTATATCCCAATGAGATTGAAAATGTAGTCATGATGCATCCCAAAGTTCTCGAAGTTGCCGCTATAGGAATGGCTGACGATAAATCTGGCGAAGTGGTCAAAATCTTTGTCGTCAAAAAGGACGAATCCCTTACTAAAGAAGAGATAATCGAACATTGCAAAGCTAATCTCACAGGATACAAAGTACCGAAATCTGTTCAGTGGGCCGAAAGCCTTCCCAAAACCAATGTAGGCAAAATCCTTAGACGCGAACTCCGATAATATCATGTCAATAAAAGGACGCATCATTTTATTTCCTTGTCCTATCGTAGATGGCAAGATAGAAAGTCTTTCACCAGAATCGCTAGTATCTTTGCATGCAACCACACATTTTATAGTGGAGCGTGCCAAAACCGCACGACACTTCATTAAAGCTGCGGGTCATCCACAACCTATATCATCATTACTCATCCACGAGATCATTGACGAAAACCCCGAAGCAAACGAAGCCTTTGCTGAGATTATTAAAACGGGTGTAGACGTGGGCATTATCTCAGAGGCAGGGTGTCCGGGTATTGCCGATCCTGGCGCAGAGTTAGTGGATTGGGCACACAGAAACAATATAGAAGTAATACCGCACGTAGGACCGTCGTCTATCTTTATGGCTTTGATGTCAAGTGGTATGAGTGGACAGCAGTTTACGTTTCACGGTTATTTACCAAATAAAAAGCCCGATTTAGTACCTGTCTTACGAAAATTGGAGTCTGCTGCCCAGCATAGGCGACATACGCAGATATGGATGGAAACACCCTATCGCAATCAATTTATGCTGGAATCATGTATCCAAACACTGCAAGACAAAACAAGACTTTGTGTAGCGTGCGACATCAATGCACCCAGCCAATCTATCATTACACAGACTGTTGCTGCTTGGCGCAAGGCAGATCTAGCTTCATACCATAAGCGGCCTACTATCTATTTAATAGGTTGAGATAAGCCTACAGAATAAGATTCTGAAATATTAAATTACAATTTGACTACTCGCCTTTGTTGGCTGTGACCATTAGAATTAGTAGATTTTATGAGGTACATTCCTGAAGGTAAATCAGAGGTATCTATTTCCAATGTAAAATCGTTGTTCGTCTGAAAAGATCGTACTACCATGCCGTGAAGATCAATTAAATCGATTTTTACAGAGAGACGCTGATCAAATGCGATAGTAATCTGATCATGTGCAGGGTTAGGGTACAGTGATATCTCTTGTTTCATACCATCAACGGTAGACGACGGAGCAGATAAACCCACCTCTTGCGGCGTAAAAACAGCAAAAGATCTAGCCGTTGCATTTCCATCGATACTGGCAAAACTCCCAGCCCACGCGCCTTCTTCAAATTCTATCAAGTACCTGTCGGGTCTTTTCAGGTACCTGTGAAGTTTCATGAAGTACTTGAGAAGTCTCACGAAGTACTTGAGGGTCACGAAGTACCTGAGGAGTCTCACGAAGTACCTGAGGAGTCTCACGAAGTACCTGAGGAGTCTCACGAAGTACCTGAGGAGTCTCTCGAAGTACTTGAGAAGTCTCACGAAGTACATGAGGAGTCTCAAGAAGTACCTGAGGAGTCTCACGAAGTACTTGAGGAGTCT
>JANMMV010000261.1:0-4416 GCA_031373565.1 Saprospiraceae bacterium | reverse complement strand
CCGGTCGTTCGGAAGACACTGTCCGTAGGATTGATGTTGGAAGCGTCTTTCCCGAGCCGGATACCCGTATCGACTGCCGAAAAAACATTCCCGTCGAGAACACCAGCCGATGCGGCATTCACCTCAATGCCTGTATTCTCCGCTTTGTGGGCTGGATGCCCGTGCAGGATATTGTTGCTGATTTGAAGCAAATCATAACCCGTAGCCCGTTTGCTGACAAATCGTTGCCACTGCTCACTTTGAAGGGTTTAACAAACTCTCAGATCTAGCATATACTATTAGGATTGTTTTTTGCTGAGTTGTATAATCGTAGCGGGCAAGACTGATTCCATCTCCAGTATATCCGCCAACCAAGGAATAATTTTTGGGTATCCACTCTCCCTCTATGTTCATAACATCCTTAGTCCGACTTGATGCCAAATTATGCGCTGTGAGGCTCGATGAATTGTAATGATTTAGATTAAAAAGTTTGTTTATTCTTAAAACAGATTTTTCTGCGTTCTTAGACCAAATTTCTATTCGTATCCTGATTGCTCCTTCACCATTCATTCTAGCAATTTCTTGAATTGATTCACCTTCCGGCATCACTAGCCTAACTATTTGTCTCTCATTGCCTGGAATGCGCCAATACTTCACACGCCATTTGCAACCCAGCGTCAAACTAATCAACAAAACTATTGAAAGCAATTTCATTTAGTCATTAATGGAAATTGTTGAACCATTCTCAAAATCAATTTCAGAATTATCAATAGAGGCATTAAGCTCTCCACACCACTTTAACGTAATCGCGGCTGTTTGACCCTTAATCAAAAATTCTTTAGCTAAACCAATACGATGCAGATGCAACCAATCAGCATCCGTCAAAAATGGTCCAGCAGCATCATCACTTTCATCATAGTTATATGGATCCCAATGATGATAAATTACAGTTAATTGACGTTCATTAGTATTTGAATCTAGTGTAAAATACCCATTTCCAGACCATAGAGTTGTTCCAAGAGCATGGTACCATTTGAATGTGTCAAGGAGTCGATCTGTCCATTGATTGGAACTGAGCGCACCTGATGAATTGAGCCCCTGCGCAAAGGCAAGAGCATCCAATAAGTCTGCAATGAGAACATTTTTAAACCCAGGCTCATCATCTTCCACGATTGGACCCAAAGGTTCATTTCTATCGCTTCCGGAAGCGCCCAGATAGTGAGACATGTTCGCACTTGCTGGCGCTGATAAAACACTCGCTGGACTTATAAGTTGCACAGCATAACTATACAATACATAATCTCCAAAACTGGGTGTTCCTGTTTGAGGACTTAGAGACCAAGTCGGATAAGAAAGGGCACCGCTTTTCCATGGTGCCATCCCAAAAGCATCTATCTCACTTATACTTCGGTTTCTTACGAACCCATACAGATTAATACCCCCTTTTTCCTCGATAGGATCTCTGGTTGGCCAGCGGCCGGTGACCGGGTCATAGTACCGGTATGCATAGCCAGCCACACGCGGCTTCAAACCGCGTGATTTCGAGCTTTTCCGGCGTCTGGTGGCTCTGGGAAAAGGATGACTTCCGGCTGGTGATCCACCCTTCGGCGGCGGTTTGGGGCTTGTGACAGCCGCTCCGCCAGTGGGTGGATCTTCGTCAGGCGGAAGATCTAACCGTCGCATGTCGTCCGCCGCCACCGGGCGGGTGACAACTTCGGAACTTGGTGCGACAACTGCGATCACGGCTACGTTTTGTAGCGATTCCTCTGCGCCAAGGGAAGGCAATTGATGCTCCGGCATGTCTGGAACCGGAACGACCCAAGTGCCAGGCGATTCGCGGAGCGCGTTTGTGCCGGAAGACCGCAGGCTGCACAATCTAACATGTTAAAGCGAGAGACCCGACCCCATTCATTGACTGAATTCTAATTTGGCTGGCCTTGCCAAATTCCATGCCCCTCAAGCTCTTTCAGGCGTTTTTCTATTTTGTCATTTGCAATTTGGGTTAATTCATTTAACTCAACTGGATCTCCAAATGGCGTGGTTACCTCATTTAGAATAATTCTGACAGTCTGTGATATTGCGAAAATTTTTCTTTGAACTTGCAGGTCTGATGCTGATTCAGGAGCAGAAAGGATTTTTCTTCCAGTTTTAATATCAACTTTATCAAATTCGCCCTGCATTGCATTTAACATGCATATAAAACTTTTAAAATATAATATTTGCACATTATCCGACATCATGTCTTTTCGAGACATAAGAAAATATTGTGACTTTACAATATTAACCTGCTTATCGTAGATTGTAGTCAAGTTGGATTTTAGACCAGATCCGACCTCTTGATGTGACCATGAAAAACTCGCAATTGAAAGCATAATGAAAATTAATGCTTTATGCATGATTCTATCGGTAATGCGCATCATAAACAGGTTCCTCGGCTTGTGTAGCTTCATATTCTCCAGGTGTAAGGCCTTCTCTTCCAGGATACTTTTGGGCAAATTTCGCTTGAAGGTCATCCGATTCATGCCATCTCTCTTGATCGTACCTTTGCTGCACCGTAATCAACTCTTGAGCAGCTTCACTTTGCGTATCAAAGCACTTCATCATTGAATATCTGTCTTTGATATCGGATGTGACATCGTTGGCCATGGATTCATATTGGCTTACATGAGTTTGTTCATGGGCCTTTAAACCATTATAAGTCAATGGATCCGCATGATAACGCCGAGGCACCGTAGCCAATTTCCACAAGGTGTAATCCATTTTGGGTGCATCAGGAAATCCCGCCGAAACTGCCGCCCTGATGTAATATTTGACGGTCTTAAATTGCACACAATACTTTGCATTCTTTTCAACGCAACCTAGCGTGACCGCCTTTATACGTGGACCTGTTAATCCGGCTCTCGGTGCATAACTTGCATCTACTTCTGTCGCTGATTCTTCTCGCGTCACATTGGGCGGATCTCCAGTTACGGTAGTGCCGCTAAGACCTAATGTATCAAATGAAGTCACTGGGCGATTTAACACATACCCATACAAATTGATCCCACCCTCTTCCCCAATCGGATCCCTTGATGGCCATCTGCCTGTTAGCGGATCATACCATCGGTATGCATAGTCAGCCACACGCGGTCTGGAGCGGCTTTTAGAGCGATGCCGAGTTCGGAGGTTGCCGGTTGGTGACGAGCGAATCATCGACGGACTATGCTGGCCGCGAATGGGAGGGAAAGGAAGCAGTTTCGATCTGGGAGAATGGGCTCGATCACCGGGATGGCCGCCAAAACCCCCAGAAGCAACCCGCCGCACGAGCTGTCACATAGGCTTTTTCAGAATATTGATCAGTAAACCTAATTTTTCATGCTTATTACTAATTTTCTTTTCTTCGTATTTTATCAAGTCAAGCACTTCTTGAATCCCGCAATCCCGCTCGATACGTTTTTTTTGTTCCGTCGTGAGACCAAGTTTTGCATCTCCTTTGCCAAATATTACTGATGCTTGGCACCAATTTATGATTATATAATATATTTGATTTGCATCCAAATGATCAAAACCGCTATCGGATAATACTTCTGATAGAGAGACATTATTTTGCACTTTAGAGTATATTACTTCCAAGGCAGGCGCTGCCTTTTTTTTGATTATAGGACTTAACTTTTCGATTGTATTATCTTTTAAGATTACTTTTACACCCGAAATCGTTGTTCCTCCATCGGCATAGACCGATATAGGGGGGCGGGTGTAAATAAATAATTTAGAATCACCCCTTATTTCTGAACGCTTTTCAAATCCAGCAAAAGCGTCATCCAACTTTGCTTCCATGTCGGCGTTTGCTATAAAAACACTAAATGCAAAACTCCAACTATGTATTACTAGGTATTTCATTAAAAATTTATTTTATATTTGTCTGAATCGTGATCCGTCCAACCATCACCTACGAATGGATTGTTATATGCAGATTGTCCTTCCTCTACTTGGCTACAGCGTTTCTTATGGGGCTGCACGTATGCTATTTGCCATTGCATTAATCCATCAACCATTCCTTGTAGTCTTCTGGCACCAATCAATAACACGGTACAGCATCCACATCCATGGCCGACTTTCAGTTCATTCATTTTTTCGGTGCATCTTTGGTTGGCGAGAACTCGCATTCTGCTGTGCATAACACCACGCCCTGATTGAGGATTAAATATATCATCGGCGATATCAGTCCATTTGTCACCTCCGCCACCGACATTTCTGTCTTTCTCCCTATTTTTCCCATTTTCAAATTCTTTGTTATTGTTATTCTGTCTGTTTTGCTGGTTAGCCTGATTCCTAGCTGCTCTCTGCGCATTTCGTTGCGCTTGCGGAGCATTGCCGAGTTTATCAAAATAGTTTAGTGGATCGCCGTAAGCGAAGCCATAGAGGTTCATCCCGCCATCTTCCTCAATCGGATCCCGT
>JANMMV010000226.1:0-11815 GCA_031373565.1 Saprospiraceae bacterium | reverse complement strand
CATTTGGCGAGAATATATTAGGGAAGACGACATCGATTTTTGGTTTATTGACATTGACTGTGATCTTTCGAGTGTACTCGCAGCCGAGTTCATTCGTAAAATAGATGGTGTATATGATGTCTCTCGTAGGTTCTAAGCTGGTAGGATTTATGCAATCTGAGCAACTTAAGAAATCTGTTGGTTTCCACTCGATCGAAGTCGGTTGAGGGGAAATGAATAAGTCAAGGGTTGTCGTTTTCCCCTTTTGTATCTCAAAAAAGTCCTTGGTAACTGTAAAATCTTCAGAAGTTGAAGATAAGATGACGATCGTGTCTGTATAAGCGCAACCCAAATCACCTGATATGTTTAAGATGTAATTTCCTGGTTTTAGATTTGCAAAAGTAATCGGTAGTTGTGGATCGTTGATGACGCTATCTCTTAAAGTTACTATATAGTTACTGCATCCTTTGATCTCTTGGATTGTGATGAGTCCGTCATTTTTTTCAGAGCAGCTTTCTGATTCAAATATATACGAAGTAGAAATAAATTCTTGTTCGAGGTTGACTTTAACAAAGGTATATTGAGAACAACCATTTGCTGAAGGAAGTGGATCGAGCGTCACTTGAGAAAGATTATTTCTGTCAAAGATAACACCGTTGTAAGTGATGGATTCACTCAGTTTGATTGATAGAATTATTGTGTCCACAAAGCTTGTGTAGAAGTAAATGGCAACATTTACTGTACTATCACATCCTGTTGCACTTGCATTGGGAAGGGTAAAACTTCCAGTCGTTTTATTCTTATCATAGACTTGGTTATTGATGGTAATGCTTTCACCATCGCAGATGGTATCGACAATTTGTGTTTTGGATACGGGCAAAAATGTGAGATTAACATTGATAATGGAGTCGCAACCATTGATACTCGCATTGTTGATAATTTCTATTCCAGATGGTTTGATTTTGTCGTAGACCTTTCCATTAATAATTTTTGATTCTCCATCGCACAACACATCATTGATATTAATACTTTTGGGTGCTTGGAAAGTGAGAGATACGTTGATCACGGAGTCACATTCAATACTATTTTCAGAAGGTATAGTTTCTGTTCCTGTCGGGTTAGTAGCGTCATATTTAGTCCCGTTGACGATAATAGATTCTCCTGTGCAAAGTATCTGTTGGAGATTAAAGATAATCTTATCCGTAAAGATCAAATTGATATTGATGGTAGAATCACAACCTACTGCATTACCACTTTGTATGATTTCCAAACCAGCTGGATTGTTAACATTGTATATAGTGCCGTTGACATTGATAGATTGGGTTTCGCACAGTTCTTTATTCAGATCAAATGAAGTAGGACGCAAAAATTTAAGATCTATAGTAATGACAGAATCGCATTGGGTGGCAATATTCGAAGGAATAATTTCAGTTCCTTTTGGATTATTTTCATCATAGATTTTGCCATTGATCACGATGCTTTCACCTTCGCATAATGTGCTGAGCACGTTGTTGATTCTTTGTGGCGTTATATTGAAGTTGACCCCTTCGGTCGGCAGTTTGCCAAAACAATTATTATCAGCGTAATTTAATATTTTAATATTTAACGGTCCCGTAGCATTATTAAAATCAGCGGAACAAAATGATTTTTTATAATTAGGATCTAAGGTGGTGATGGTATCAGTGTTGAGTAGCGTATTTGCTTTGTAAATGGCCGTCACAAAAGAATATGGTCCTTCGCCAGATAGGGTCATACTCAGCTGGCCGCAGTCATTAACGCAAAAATCATTGATAGGATTTACCTTAATTTCGGGGTTGTAAAAAACCACAGGCACGCCCGCCGAAACTGACAGGCACAAATCATCAAAATCGATACTATCTAGTCCAACGGAGTCAGCGACAGCCGCAGAAATGTAATAGGTAGTTCCTATGATCCCGTTAATTGGGAATGTGAAAGTAGGTGTTTTAGAAAGGGCCAAAACGTTACCTTTGGAGGGACCTGGATTATCATGCAGTATGAATATCACTCGATCATTCGATTCTTGAGACGCATCGTTATTGAATAGCGCAGTTACACTTGCTGATGTGCATGCTTTGAGCGGAGCATTGGAAAAATTCATTGAACCTGACGCCGTAAAACAGTCACAATTTTTAGTTCCTTGCACTTCGACGATTTCACATAAGTTGATATCTGAGACACTAAATAAATAAGTGGCTTGAGAAGGAATGCTTGCTGATAAAAATAGGTTTCCTGCACTGATTCCATTCACTAAATATGAACCAGGATTTCCACCGGAGACATTGAATTGGACGGTATATGTGTTGGTTAATTGATCGCAGATGGCGGTGACATTTGATACGATTGGTGACGTATTGACAGTCGCTGTCGTGAGCGCAGACGTTGTGCAAGAAAGTGCTGACGTGAATGTCAATAATTGGCTACCAGTAAGACCTTCAGGATCAAAAAAGCCATTGTTGACGCCTTGACCAGACCAAATTCCTAAAGGAAAAGCAGTATCAACATTCGCACTAAGGTCAACTGGGCTTCCATTTTCGCAAATAGTCAAAGACGCAAGTTGTGGCGTTTGGAGCTCATTGATTATTATCGTTGTGGTAGCAGGTAGAATGCACGTTTGGTTCGAGACAAAAGTCAAAATGGTTGTCCCTGTAATGCCGCTAGTTTCAAAAACATTACCATTCACGCCATTACCAGACCATAGTCCAGCTGTATAGCTTGGATCTTCTAGCGTATTTAGGTCAACAGTAGCTGTTGTCTCACATATCGATATTGAGCTTAATGCAGGAACGACGGCAGCAATCACATTTATTTCGGTCGTTGCGCTATTGACGCAATACTGATCTGATATAAACACTAGCGAGATCTGGCCTTCTAAATTGGATGGGTAAAAGATATTACTAGAAACTCCTTGACCAGTCCAGGTACCTGTTGAAAAATTTGGATCAGCGAGCATGGAAAGGTTAAATGGTGTTGCATTTGAACATATAATTTCAGTATCCAAGGTAGGATCTGACGGCTCCAGAATTTCAATGTTCGTACTACCGATGTCAAAACACGAGTTGTCGGGAGTGAATGTGAGGTTCACAACGCCCGTTTGTACAGTAAGATCTAAGACATTAGCGGTCACTCCCACTCCTGACCAAGTGCCTGTTCCTCCATTGGGGTCATCGAGCAAATTAAGATTATACACGTTTTCATTTTGACATAATGCCGTAGTGCCAAGGTTTAGACTTCCACCAGGTGTTGTATTAATGAATATTGGCTCGACCCTAAAACACCCATTGATATCTATAGCTTTGACGTAATAAACGGTACTTCCGTTAGCTGTCACTAATGTATTAGCAATTTGATTGCTTGGTGTAGCAGGCAATCCTAAATGAAATGATATTGACAGGGTAGGGTTGGCTGTCACAAAGTCAGTCAGTTCAATAGTTGTTTGATTACACACAATAATATTTTGCTGGACTGAAAAATCAGGAATTGGTAGTATATTAATCGTTGTTGAGGCAGGATTTGTGCAAGAAGTTACTGATGTAAAAGTTAATGTGATATTGCCTGATAGATTATTAGGATCGAAAATTGTTCCCGACACTCCGGGGCCGGACCAAGTTCCAACCATAAACAAAGGATCTTGCAGTATTATGAGGCTTAATGGTGATGCTGAGGCACATATTTGGCTTGTAGTTAATAAAGGAGTTTGGGGTAAAGTAACTTGAAAAGTAATAGTTCCATTATCATAACAAGCTTCAACAGGATCAAATGTTATAGTCACAGGTCCTGATAGTCCGACCGGGTTGAAAAAATTGCCACTTACTCCTTGTCCGGTCCAGGAACCAGCTAAGTTTGGTGGTGAAATAAATTGATCGAGATTTATCGATCCTACATTCTCACATACAGGCTCAATAATGTCAAAAGGAATTCCACCAGGAATTACAACAACGGGAAATCCAGCGGTGGCATTACAGACATCGGTTGCGGCCACAAGATTGATGGTGGAGGTTGGTGTTATGATAGATGATGGTAACTGATTAGCGGTAGTAGGGGGTAAAGATGTGTGAAAAGTGATAGGGCTACTTGGTGACACAGAAACATAATCTAGTAAATCGATTGTGGTACCTGCGCAGATATTGATGGGTAGATAAATAAATGTTGGATTTGGAGTGATGGCAACTACATCAGTCAATTGTGGGGAAAATGTAACAGGACATCCACCTTGTGGAGTTATTTTACTGATCGATAAGACACAACCTACGTTAGAACTAAAAAAAATTGGGTTTGCCGATGTGGTTATAAAAGAAGTAGTAGAAGTGCTGCCACAAGTCAGATTGTATTCATATGTATATACTCCTGGAGCAGGTAATGTGAAAAGCACGGAAAATAAAGAACCAATACAAACGGCATCTTCGATAATATCCATATCGTAAAGTGCTGGATTAGATGAAGTTACGACCAAGGTGATGGGAATAGGTGGCGAGCTACATATGCCAACAGTAACTGTAGCATAAACTGTAGTTGATCCTGATACGAAATTAGATGGATTTGGGATTGCTGTTGTTAAAGCCAAGTCAAGATACCAATTTATTGTACCAGTACCGATAGATGTATTAGAATTCGTAAGATTAAATAGACTTTGACTTGTTCCACTTATTTCACACGCCGTTATGGTAATTGGATTGCCAACGGGAGCAGGTGTAACGTTTATTAAAACGGCATCTGTAGATGTACAGCCACTTTGGTCGGTGACCGTCACTGAAATAACGTCGGTAGAAGCCAGACAACAAAAAGTAGTAGACTGTGTAACGGCTCCTGTGCTCCATGAATATGAAATGGGATTTGGCGCAGTATTAGTGGCATTTAGTGTAACACTCTGTCCAGCACATATCGATTGGTCGGGTCCTACATTGACCGTAAATGGCGTTCCGTTATTTGAGAACGTTATAGACCAAGAATTAAGGAAGCCCACATCGCCACCGATAAAATCATTTAAATAAAGAACCCAATTTCCATCAGCATTTATACCATCAAAAGTATTCATAAAAGTAAAAGTACCAGGTGATCCAGTATTTGGGTAAAATGGCACTAATGTAGTGTTTTGTCTTCCTTCTGGATTGAAATTTCCATTAAATGGTGGGCTTCCCGTCACAATATTTGCTGATGCAATATCTGTAAAGACTGTAGTAGAGTAGTTATCTCCTGAACCGCCATTTCCAGAAGAAAGTTCGATGAAAGTCCCATTCGGAGCGATAAGAAAGAGTGCAATATCACCTGTCCATGTATGAAGTAGATCTAACGTTACATTTTCGATTTTGACACATCCGCCTAGAACACCAATTCCCGTTACAGCATTTGAAGATTCTGTGATTCCCGTTGTACCCATCGGTGGAAATGGCAGCCCACCAACACCATTAAAAGTCTGTGAGAATACACCATTCATAAAGAGTGTATTCAATAATATTGTTATGCAGATTCTAGAGGTCGGTGACATTATTTCAATAACTTGGTATTCTAGTTATGATAGTGACAAAAGTACCTAAATAGTTGCTTATTCTGAATTATTATCAAAGTTTTGATTTCACATGTATTTTCTTATTTTTGTACCACTAACAATACTAAAGACAAATTATGGCAGAATTATATGATGTAGTAATCGTCGGATCGGGTGCGGGCGGAGGTATGGCAGCTAAAATATTGACGGAAGCCGGCCTTAAAGTAGCTATTATGGAAGCAGGAGGAGATTTTGATCCCGCCAAAGAAGAAGACAAACTGCAGATGAAATGGCCATGGATGTCTCCTAGACGTGGTGCTGGTTCGACTCGTGCCTTTGGAGACTTTGACGCATGTATCGGAGGTTGGGATATCGAAGGTGAGCCATACACGAGAGCAGAAGGGACGAAATTTGACTGGTGGCGCGCTCGAATGCTAGGTGGTCGTACCAATCACTGGGGTCGGATCTCTTTGCGTTTTGGTCCAAAGGATTTTAAACGACGTGATCACGATGGCATGGGGGAAAACTGGCCAATATCATATGAAGATGTCAAACCATATTACGATAAGGTCGATAAGTTAATTGGCGTTTTCGGTACCAACGAAGGTTTGCCCAATGACCCGGATGGATTCTTTTTGCCACCACCTAAACCGAGATTGCACGAGCTCATAGTATCTAAAGGAGCAAAAGATGTCAATGTACCAGTTATCCCTTCTCGATTATCAATGCTTACTCAAAAAGTGGATGATGAACGTGGCGCATGTTTTTTCTGTGGTCAATGTTACCGTGGCTGCTCAGTCTATGCGGATTTTTCATCTGGAACGGTACTAGTAAAACCAGCCAAAGCAAATGGCCAATTAGAGATTTTTCTTAATGCTATGGTGAGTACAGTTGATAGCGATGATGGCGGCAAAGCTACTGGTATTACTTATATTGATAAAAAGTCCGGGCTTCACAAATCCATCAAAGCGAGAGTCGTAGTTTTGGCAGCATCAGCTTGTGAATCAGCGCGTATTATGCTAAATTCGAAATCAAAAACCTTTCCTAACGGTCTGGCAAATGGAAGCGGGGTTGTTGGGAAATATCTTCATGATTCTACAGGAACGGGCCGCAGCGGCATATTACCATCATTGTTTGATAGAGAGCGATACAACGAGGATGGAACGGGCGGTCTTCACGTATACACACCGTGGTGGCTTGATGGTAATAAAAACTTGAATTTCTCTCGCGGTTATCATATTGAGTACTGGGGCGGAATGGGCATGCCTAGTTACGGAGCTGGAATGGGAATGCATACTGTCAGGCAGTACATCAAAGACGAAGTTGGTACGCCACATGTCAATGGTGGATATGGGTCGGGCTTGCGCAAAGACATGCGTACCTTGTATGGAGCTCAAGTAGGTATGGAAGGCCGAGGTGAAAGTATTCCATTGGAGAGCAATTATTGCGAAATTGACCCCAATGTTGTCGATAAATATGGAATTCCAGTATTGCGTTTTCATTACAAATGGAGCGATCATGAAGTAAAGCAAGCCAAGCACATGCACGATACTTTTGATGACATACTTACCAGTATGGGTGCCATCTTGATAGGGGATAAACCTGGTCTTGATACACAATATGGATTGGCTGCGCCAGGCCGTATCATCCATGAAGTAGGAACGGTACGAATGGGCAACGATCCTAAAACATCTGTTCTCAATAAGTACAATCAAGCGCATGAATGCAATAATTTATTTGTGGTAGACGGAGGTGCTTTCGTTTCGCAAGCTGATAAGAACCCGACCTGGACTATTCTTGCACTGGCGTGGAGAGCTTCTGATTACATTGTCGATCAACTCAAAAAGAAAAATATCTAAATCATGGATAGAAGAGAAAATTTAAAATTGCTCATTGCAAGTGGCCTTGGCTCAGGATTGTTATTCACAACTGCATGCAAATCACAAACTGATACCACCATAGATAAATTACCGAGTGAAAGTGAGCTGTATGGCCGCACACTTGAAGAGGTCGATCGTGATAAAAAATTGCAAGAACAGCCTGGATTTTCAAAAACTGAAATGCTTGCCATCACTATTATCTGTGAGATTATTGTACCGATAGACAGAGACTGCGTAGGTGCTACTGCTGTCGGTGTACCGCAGTTTATTGATTTTATTGCAAAAGATATGCCTCAACAAAAGCTCCCGATCCAAGGTGGATTGATGTGGATCGATGCTGAAGCAAATCGAAGATTTCAAAAACCATTTGTCGATTGTACTGCCGCACAACATATCCAGATTATTGATGATATCGCGTATCCTGATACTGCCAAACCTGAATTTAGTCAGGGTGTTACGTTTTTTAATCTCATGCGTGATCTGACGATGACAGGATATTATACATCTAAGGAGGGTCTCAAAGACCTCGGTTATCAAGGGAATATGCCTAATGAGTGGGATGGTGTACCTCCAAATGTACTAGCTAAGCATAACCTGTCATATGATGATAAGTGGAAAGACCAATACATCAAAATGGAAAATAGAAATAAAGTCGTCAAATGGGACGATAAAGGAAATGTGTTATCATAAATGGAATAGTATTAGCTGATCTATATAATAGCCGCATTGTGGCAGTAGCAAATCTATTGATTGTCAACAACAAGTTGTATTTTTCAGAAGTTCTGTCGTATGACTTCCCTTTTGTTTTCAGATTGATGAGATGGAGTGTAGCGATGAAACCTTGAATTTACAACCATCATCTAAAAATGATGCAAGTGTCACATTGCCGTGAAATAGATACGATTAGATATATAGAAAATGGCAATATGGCAATGGTTAAGAATGCTGTAAAGATCTATTTTTAACTAATTGGTTCACAGCCAATCTTTTATTTTAAAAAAATCACAAAATTTTATTTGCCGTGTGCAAAATAGTCTTACCTTTGCGTCTCTTTTTGAGCAGGGGTGTCTTTGCACAAGAGATTTCAATAAGATTTATTAAATTTATTCAAGTATGCCAACTATTAATCAATTAGTAAGAAAAGGTAGAGAGAAAGTAGTAGTAGCCAGCAAATCTAGAGCACTTGATTCATGCCCACAGAAGAGAGGCGTATGTACGAGAGTATATACAACCACTCCTAAGAAGCCGAATTCAGCACTCAGAAAGGTAGCGAAGGTGCGTATGACGAATGGTATCGAAGTGATATGCTACATACCAGGAGAAGGTCATAACCTACAGGAGCACTCTATCGTTTTAGTAAGAGGGGGAAGGGTCAAAGATCTTCCCGGAGTAAGATACACTATAGTAAGAGGAGCCCTCGATACAGCGGGTGTTGCCAAAAGACTACAGAGTAGATCTAAATATGGTACTAAAGCACCTAAGAAGTAATCATTCGTTCATAACAAAATCTAATTTTTCGAAAGATGAGAAAAAGAAAACCAAAAAAGAGAGTACTCGCACCAGATCCACGTTATACCGATCCTATGGTTACTCAGTTTGTAAATAACATGATGTGGGAAGGTAAGAAGAGTGTATCATATGCCATCTTTTACGATGCCATGGACAAGATAGAAAGCCGTGTTAACGAGAATCCACATGAATTATGGAAAAAAGCACTTGAGAACGTAATGCCAGCTGTCGAAGTTAGGTCTAAGCGTATTGGTGGTGCCACATTCCAGATACCTACCGAGATCAGACCAGCGCGTCGTCTTTCAATAGGTATGAAGTGGGTAATCAAGTTTTCTCGAGCTCGTGCAGGCAAAGGTATGGCTGAGAAATTGGCAGCAGAATTAATCGCAGCGAGCAAAAATGAAGGCGCTTCTGTAAAAAGAAGAGAAGACACACACCGTATGGCGGAGGCGAACAGAGCTTTTGCAAACTTTAAGTCTTAATTCTCTAACAATCACCTTAGTGTTTTAAACATTTTTATTTTATCAACAAGAAAAAATCTTAACTACCATTTATCATGGCAAGAGATCTAAAATATACTAGAAATATTGGTATTGCAGCCCACATTGATGCGGGCAAGACTACTACCACAGAGCGTATCCTTTATTATACGGGTGTAAGTCACAAGATCGGAGAAGTGCACGATGGTGCAGCTACGATGGACTGGATGGAGCAAGAGCAGGAGAGAGGTATTACAATTACTTCTGCTGCAACCACTTGTAATTGGAATTATCCAACAGTACAAGGTAAATCAACTGAAGATACCAAACCTTACCATTTCAACATTATCGATACTCCCGGTCACGTGGATTTCACCGTTGAAGTAAATAGATCGCTCCGAGTATTAGACGGTCTTGTATTTTTGTTTTCAGCGGTTGACGGTGTTGAGCCACAATCAGAGACAAACTGGAGATTAGCTGAAAGATACCGTGTACCATCGATCGCATTTGTTAATAAAATGGATAGATCTGGTGCAGATTTCTTTATGGTAGTTAATGATATCAAAGAGAAACTTGGTGCAAACGCAATTCCACTTCAAGTGCCGATCGGTGCTGAAGAAAAATTCAAAGGCGCTGTCGATCTTATTACGAAAGAGGCTATGGTATGGAATGAGTCAGATCAAGGTATGACTTACGAAACGATAGATATTCCAGCTGATTTAATAGATACGGTAGAAGAGTACAGAGCAAAATTGATTGAAGCAGTTGCTGAGTATGATGTCGAGTTGATGGAGAAATTCTTTGAAGATCCAGACTCTATTTCAGTTGATGAAATTAGAGCAGCTATCCGAACTGCAGTAATTGATTTAGCATTTACACCAGTTATGTGCGGATCTGCATTCAAAAACAAAGGTGTTCAAGCCGTTCTCGATGCAGTTTGTAGTTATATGCCATGTCCATTGGACGTAGAAGGTATTACTGGTATCAATCCTAAAACAGATAAGGAAGAAACTCGAAGACCATCCATTAGTGAGCCTTTTGCAGCATTAGCATTCAAAATTGCAACTGATCCTTATGTAGGTCGTTTAGCATTTATGCGTGTGTACTCAGGAGCACTTGATGCGGGATCATATGTATTGAACACAAGATCTGGTAACAAAGAGCGTATCTCGCGTCTTTACCAAATGCACGCCAACAAGCAAAACTCTATTGATAGAGTAGAAGCAGGTGATATTGCAGCAGGTGTAGGATTTAAGGATTTACGTACGGGTGATACATTATGCGATGAAGCACACCCAATTGTGCTCGAATCTATGGTCTTCCCTGATCCAGTTATCGGTCTTGCAATCGAGCCGAAAACGCAAAAAGATCTTGATAGACTAGGTATGGCTCTTAATAAATTGTCTGAAGAAGATCCGACATTTAGAGTTAAATATGACGAAGATACAAATCAAACCGTCATCTCAGGGATGGGAGAACTTCACTTAGAAATCATCGTAGATCGTCTGAGAAGAGAATTCAAAGTAGAAGTAAACGAAGGGGCTCCACAGGTAAATTACAAGGAGGCATTGACAATGAGTACTGAGCATACTGAGCGTTTGAAAAAGCAATCGGGTGGTTCGGGTTTATTTGCACAGATGTCTTTCGAATTAGGACCTGCGGATCAATCATTCTTAGATTCAGATGACTTTAAGTCAGGTAAAACAAGACTTCAATTTATCAATGATATCTTCGGAGGATCTGTACCAAAAGAATATTTTGCATCGATCATTAAAGGATTTAACTCAATGATGGATAATGGTATTCTTGCGGGATACGGTATTGATAGTATGAGAGTTAGACTTTATGATGGGCAAACACATGCCGTAGATAGTAAGCCGTTAGCATTTGAATTATGTGCTAAAGAAGGATTTAAAGAAGCTTCTAAATTGTGTGGGCCAGTTTTACTTGAGCCGATCATGAAAATTGAAGTAGTTTCTCCTGACGAATACGTAGGATCTGTTATTGGTGACTTGAACAGACGTCGTGGATTGCCGAAAGGTCAGGATTCACGTTCTGGTGGCGCTGTAGCTATCCAAGCTGAAGTGCCATTAGCGGAGATGTTTGGTTATGTAACTCAGTTGCGTACGATCACGTCAGGTAGAGCTAGTAGTTCTATGGAATTTAGCCATTACTCACCAGCTCCGAAAGGAATTGCGGAAGCTGTTATAGAGAAGGCTAAAGGAGAAAAGTAAAATTATTTAAAAAAATAATTAAAAATATTTTGTAGGTCGCAAAGATCTTGTATCTTTGCGGCCTCTTAAAAAGAAAGAGATTTAATTTAATTAAAAGGTTATGAATCAAAAAATTAGGATAAAGCTCCGTTCTTACGATCACAATCTCGTTGACAAGTCAACAGAGAAGATTGTAAAGACGGTGAAGAACAGCGGCGCTGTTATTTCCGGTCCGATTCCGCTGCCCACTGA
>JANMMV010000195.1:0-1510 GCA_031373565.1 Saprospiraceae bacterium | reverse complement strand
CGCCAAAACATCTATTGCTTCTTCAACTGCATAATTTGAAGTTCCTACATAAATAATCCCAAACTGGGCAGCTCGATCACCATTGATGACATCAGGTTGAGGAACGATTTTCGCTGCCGTCTTAAATTTATGAACCAAGCGATCGACGTTGCGCAAATAAGCTGCAGAGTCTTCTGTGTATCGAGAATATTCATCATGAGATGTTCCTCTTGTAAAATAGGTACCTTTGGTAGGGTGCGTACCAGGAATCGTGCGATATGGGATCCCATCTCCATCAATATCTAAGTATCTTCCCCAATCCTTGATGGATTCAAGTTGTTCGGCGTCAAGCACTTTGCCTCTATTGTAAACTTGCTTATCATTCCATTCAAAAGGGGCACTCATATGGTCATTCATACCGAGATCGAGATCCGAAAGAATGATGACGGGTGTTTGAAGATGTTCGGCGAGATCAAATGCAACTGACATAAAGTCAAAACACTCTCGCGGTGTGGATGGAAAAAGTACGACTTGTTTAGTATCACCATGTGATGCATAAGCCGCTTCAAAAATATCGCTCTGCTGTGTCCTTGTCGGCATACCAGTGGAAGGACCCGCCCGCTGCACATCAACCAATACCGCTGGTATCTCCGCAAAATATGCCAGTCCTAAAAACTCATTCATCAAAGATAATCCCGGGCCACTCGTCGCAGTAAACGAACGAGCACCATTCCAATTGGCTCCGATTACCATCCCGATCGCTGATAATTCATCTTCTGCTTGCACGATCGCAAATTTATTTTTACCACTATTTTCATCGATCCTCAATTCTTGCGCGTATTTCGAAAAAGCATCTATCAAAGAAGTTGAAGGGGTAATCGGATACCAAGAGACCACAGTTGCACCCGCATATACCGCACCCAAACCACAAGCCGTATTGCCGTCTACCAATATTTTGTCCCCCGTAAGATCTCGAGCTTCAACGTAAAAAGGTAACGGATATTCAAAATGTTTGGAAACATAATCAGCGCCAAGATTTAGAGCCTTCATGTTCAACACTATTAACTTCTCTTTGCCTACAAATTGGTCGGCAAAGAGCCCTTCGATAACCTTAAAATCAAGCTTCAACAATCTTGCGAGTGCACCAACGTACACTATATTTTTGAATAGTTGCCGCTGTCGAGCATCTGTAAATTCAATATTACAAATCTCCATCAACGGAATGTTAATATAATGGATGTCAGGTCTCAACAGATCCTCCGGCAGGGATTTCGTGCTATCAAATAAAAAATAACCACCAGATTTGACAGAAGCTATGTCTTTGCTAATACTCTGTGGATTGACTGACACCATCAGATCGATTCCATCCTTACGCCCTAAATATCCTTTTTCGCTCACGCGAACTTCGTACCATGTAGGTAGACCTTGGATATTACTAGGGAAAATATTCTTAGGCGAAACAGGCACTCCCATTCTAAAAATGGTTTTTGCGAAAATAGAATTAGCACTCGCTGAACCTGTTCCATTGACA
>JANMMV010000158.1:0-3444 GCA_031373565.1 Saprospiraceae bacterium | reverse complement strand
GTAGCCTAAGCTACCTTGAGGAAGGAAAAATGAGTACCGAAACAAATATGAAGTCAGATATTTTCGGAATAAATTTCTAATGCGGATTCTGGGATAATCGCTCCAACAAGGTGTATTCTTTGGTCTGGATAGTCACCATTGCCGTCAAATTTTGATTTTGTGGTAGTACTTTTTTATATGTGGTCACAAATGGACGTGGAAGCGCTAGGGATACTACGTAGCTATTTTCAGTGGGTATGGTAGAAAAATCTGATACTTTTGCTTGTATGATACCATACTGTGCAGCAGGGTAACTTTCTAATTCCAAGGTAGCATGTTGGCCAACTTGCAGTGTGCCAGCGGCTTTAAGGGGCAGTTTGCCCTGTGCCATAGACTACCTCTCAACCTTCAAGCGGACACATATTAGCAATTTGTGTACGCTTTGTAATATCTGACACATTGAGACTATCGCCTTTTAAATAAACGTTTACACACATATTTATATTTTATAGTACAGTTAAACTAATATAATTCATTATCTCGTCCACATTGTCAGAATCACGGATGATAAGGATTAATGGATTGCACGGATCATTAAAGATAATAAATCTGTGTCATCGTTGTCATCCCAAAAATCTGCGATTCAGACAACTACTCACATCTTCACCCACTTACCAGCCCATCTCCTCCCATCACGATCTCTCAGCTCCACTATATAGGTCCCCGATATCCAGTCAAGTGCGTCGATCGTGACGGCTCCAAACTCATCATGATGAGTAGTATGTTTTTTGCGACCATGGATATCAATGATCTCAATATTCAGTGGCAGCTGTGCCTGGTAGGGCATCTCAACTGTCATCTTATCATATCCGGGGCTAGGACTGATGATGAGCTGTCTGTTGATCAGCTCCAGGAGTAGCGGATCATGGGTGCCTGTGATAAGTACCTTGTTAGGGTCACAATATGGATAAGGTGTGTCGAGCCTGAAATTAGGGAAGTTTGGGATGTTCATTAAGTTGGCCTTAAACTCTATGCAATGCTGACACATCTTACAGTCTTTTCCCTTCTTGTCTGGCTCAAGGATCACGCCCCAGTACTCAGGACTACGTCCAGTGCTCACATAGATCCGACAATCTGGCCCTGTTTGCATAGGCCCAAAGACTACTGGAAGCCCTAGTCCAGGCTCTCTAAACCCATCCCACTCAGCTATTAAATCTGCGACCAAGCTATCTTCTTGTAAATCAACTTGGTACAAAAATCTAGTATCAGTAAGATAAATAAACCTCCCATTGGGGCTAAAACAGCACCCATTGAAAAGTCCATCAAATATCACGGGAATATGTTTGAAACTACTGAAATTTCCTGAGTCTCTATCAAAATCCATCAAAAACAAACCATCATCAGCTGAAAAAGCAGCGTACTTAGTGCCATCTGGCGAAAAACAAGCTTGACTTCCACTTTGGCCGCCTAGTTTAAAATTATAGCCAATACTTTGATAATCATTTAATTGAATATCATCTTTTGATATAAGAACCTTATAGTATCCATTGGTATAGAATCGATCTTGTATGATCACCCACCAATCAACTGCATTTTTATGTTTCACTGCTGTGTATACCCCTCCGATAGATGTATCTTGAAGAACAAGTTTATTCTTTATTAAAACTTTGGCTTTAGAATCACTTGCATCAATAATTGAGTAATGTGCGCTACTAAAATAACTAAAACTATCCACATTAAAATATGATCGTAAATTACTATGAAAGATAATATATTGATTGTCTTTCTCTGGAATTGGTAAGATAAGATTGGATTGCTGGCCTGCAATATATCCAAAACCCTTTGGTGGACAATAATTGTCATAAAAATACCCTGGATTAAATCCTTCATCAATTATTTCGTGATTGCCATCAGCTAATTGGCAACCATTAAAATATAATGCTAACTTCCCATTCTTATCAGAAATACATGTACCTCCGACATCAAATGGAAATTCTGTCTTTTTATATCCGATATGCAAAGTATCACCAAATTCCATAATGTTATTTGGATTGATAACAGAATTTCCCATCACCCAGGTATTGTCATACTTAAATTGTGCATTGGCATTAATAATATTTACTAATGCCAATGCAACAAAGAATATGCGACTATTCATGCTTACTTGATTACAATAATCTTGTGGATAGTATAGGTTTCATCTTGATTGTCAAGTTTCAAATAATAAACACCTGCGGGTACACTATCTACATTTAGGCTTAATTCACCTAACCTATCTAAATTATTAACATTAAGTATCAATCTATCGGTATTGTCAAGCAATGTGGCTTGCACTACCATCCTAGTATTCGATACATTAATAACTGAATAAGTAGGATTAGGATAGATACTATGTAATGAGCCATTGTTTTGTTTGGTTCGTGGGGTAGATTGTTGACACAATTGATGGTCATCATATATTGGGTCAGTAAATGTTAGTGATGATAACATGCCTCTAGCCCCATATACTGCGTCTCCATTTGCGAGTGGACATGAGTTTGCTATTTGAGTGAGCTTAGTTATATCTCCTATATTGAGACTATCACCTTTTAAATAAACGTTTACACACATATTTATATTTTATAGTAAAGTTAAACTAATATAATTCATTATCTCGTCCACATTGTCAGAATCACGGATGATAAGGATTAATGGATTGCACGGATCATTAAAGATAATAAATCTGTGTCATCGTTGTCAACCCAAAAATCTGCGATTCAGACAACTACTCACATCTTCATCCACTTACCAGCCCATCGTCGACCATCACGATCTCTTAGCTGCACTATATAGATCCCCGATATCCAGTCAAGTGCGTCGATCGTGACAGCTCCAAACTCATCATGCTGCGCTGTATGTATCTTGCGTCCATGGATATCTATGATATCGATGGATATAGGTAATTGTGCCTGATAAGGCAGCTCGATACTCAGAGTTTCATAGCCAGGATTGGGGCTGATAATGAGCTGTCTGGTGATCTGCTCCAGAAGTAGTGGATCATATGTACCGGTAACGAGTACCTTGTTAGGATCACAAAATGGATAAGGCGTATCCAATCTGAAATTAGGAAAATAGGGCATGTTACAAACAGGAACTTGAAACTCAAGAAAATGCTGTCTAAAGTCACAAGCAGTACCTTTTTTGTCAGGTTTAATGACTACACCCCAATATTTGCGACATCGTCCATGAACATAAATACGACAATCGGGTCCTGTCTGCATAGGACCGAAAACCACAGGATTACCAGAACTAGGTTCTGTAAATCCATCCCACTCAGCGATTAATTCAGCCACCAAATCGACTTCGCGCGCTACTGATACGAACCTTCCTTGTAATCGACGCTCAATGGCGTTGGTAGACTCCAGCACAATTCGCTCGCCTTCCTGCCGGATGACTAACCGGTCGCCGGGGCTAAATCGAGCCGCC
>JANMMV010000130.1:0-5083 GCA_031373565.1 Saprospiraceae bacterium | reverse complement strand
CGTCAATTCTTCGATGCAGCCAGAGATGCTCATATCACTTCACAAATCTAAGAATAAGGATAACCAATGGATAAATTTCTATCTCAACACCTTTGTTGAAATTGAGCAAAATACAAATATTCAAAATGTGGAGAAACAGATGGCAGCCATTTTTGCAACTGATGCCAAAGAGCAAATTGCTGAAGCAGAAAAAGAATGGAACTATAAGGATAAATTATCATTTAGATTGCAGCCTTTTCTTGATATTCATTTAAGTAAAGATTTCAAAGCAGTAAATGGTCTTAAGGAATCCGGCAATGTTGCATTCTCCTATTTCCTTTCTGGTATAGCTTTGTTTATTATCTTAATCGCTTGCATCAATTTTATTAACCTTGCTATTGCTCGTTCTGTCCAAAGATCAAAAGAGATTGGTGTTCGAAAAGTAGTGGGTAGCACGAGAAGACAACTTATCATTCAATTTTTGAGCGAATCCTTTTTATTGAATGGATTTGCATTTCTTTTGGGCTCCATGTTGGCATATGCTGCATTGCCAATTTTCAATGATTTATCTTCCAAACAACTAGCTATTTCGTATCTTTTTGATGGCCAGTTGATAGGCATATTTGTAATCATCTTTATCTTAACAGGGCTTTTAGCTGGTTTCTATCCTGCGTTGATATTATCTGGATTTAAGCCAGTAGAAACCTTGTATGGAAGATTTCAGTATACAAGCAAAAATCTAATGCAAAAAACACTTATCGTGTTTCAGTTTGCTTTAGCGTCAGCATTTATCATTTTTGCTATTGTCCAGTATCGGCAAGTAAATCTATTTACTAGCAAAGATTTGGGCTACGATGATAGCAATTTGATAGAAATCAATGTCGACGACCTCACGTTTTCAAAAACCGCTGTTGTCGAGGATGAACTCAAAAAAGATCCATCCATATTATCAGTGGCACCAGTAAATGGTGGAGCATGGATGACAGGGGTCACCACTTCCAATGGGACTGAAATGACTCCAATAATGAAAATTACCAATTACAATTTTGACAAAACTGTTGGCATTAAAGTGACTGAAGGTAGATTTTTTTCTCCAGATTTTCCAGCAGACTCTACTCATTCGGCGCTGGTTAATGAGTCATTTGTAAAAAGTGCGAATATGAAAAACCCTATCGGGCAAGAAATTAAAGTGATGAATCAAGACAAATATCAGATCGTGGGTGTTGTCAAAGATTACCACCATGCTTCACTTTATGAAATGGTTACCCCTGCCGTTTTTTTAACAAATCCAAATCACGGAATAGGTACATTATTGATTAGGGTTGCAGATGCTGATATGTCAAAAACACTAGAACATATTAGGAGCGTATTCAAAGCTCAATTTCCGACACAGCCATATAAATATGAATTTGTTTCTGATATCAATGATAAAAATTATGAAAAAGAATTTAAGATGCGTCAAATGATCCTATTTTCAGCGTTGATCATTATTTTTATTTCATGCATCGGCATGTTTGGATTAGCCGCATTGACTGCTCAAAAAAGAACAAAGGAAATAGGTATCAGAAAAATAATGGGTGCAAGTATCGGTAGCATCGTTAATTTAATGTCAATGCAGTTCTTCAAATTAGTAATTATTGCTTTCATTATAGCAGCACCTTTGTCGTACCTTGCTGTAAAAGCGACACTCCAAAATTTGCCCTATCGTGTAGATATTAGCGCAGATATTTTTGTTTATACTTTGTGTGGTACTATCATTTTGGCATTCATCACATCTGGATACCAAGCGATCAAAGCCGCAGTAGCAAATCCAGTGAAGAGTTTGAAGACGGAGTAAGGGGATTAGGTAGTAGGTAATTAGGTTATGGGTTATAAGGTTATGGGGATTAGGTAGCAGGTTATAGAAAACCAATTCAGTAATTCATCCACCCTACACCCAAACCTAACAACTATTACCTAATTCCTTAAAACTATTTTTTAAAACCTATTCCCAGCGTACACTTCGTCCATAATCGGACACAATTTATCTACCTAAGATTCACAAAATATTAATAATCAGTTGTTTGCGATTTTGGCATGTCATTAGCAATACTTAATAATATACTAAGATAACCTAATTCATAAATGCTAATAGCTAATTGCTGAAAGCTAAAAACTCAATCAATGATCGAATGTACCAATATCTCTAAGCAAGTAGGCCACGGCTCTCAAAAAGCTTTTGTCCTTCAGAATGTAAACCTCACAGTTAAGGAAGGCGAATTCGTCTCCATCATGGGCCCTTCAGGTTCAGGTAAATCCACATTGCTCCACATATTGGGTTTGCTAGAAGATGCTACAAGTGGTATCTATCGATTGCAAGGCGAAGAAGCAAGCACATTTTCTGAAAAAAGAAAAAACGAACTCCATCGCAATGTCATAGGATTTGTTTTTCAGGCTTACCACCTAATTGATGAGTTGACCGTCTACGAAAACATAGAAACGCCATTGTTATACAAAAAAATGGATAGTAGCGAACGAAAATCTACCGTGGCGGAATTGTTAGATAAATTTCAAATGGTAGCTAAAAAAGACCTATTTCCACATCAACTATCAGGCGGACAACAGCAATTGGTCGGAATCGCACGAGCACTGGCCATAAGCCCGAAAGTGATTTTTGCTGATGAGCCTACTGGTAATCTCCACTCAGAACAAGCCGAAGAAATCATGCATCTCTTCAAGCGACTCAACGAAAAAGATGGTGTGACCATCGTTCAAGTCACCCACTCCGAATATAACGCATCTTTTGGACATCGAATTATTAAACTTAAAGACGGATGGATCTCATAATTATGAAAAATCGCAAAATAAATCACTTCATCACACAAATGCTTTTGATCGTCTTTGGCGTTTTTCTGCAAGAGATTATTACTGCGCAGCAATTGACATTGTCATCATGTGTAAAACAGGCCATCGATAATCATCCTGATATCAAAGGTGCACAATTGGATCTAAGTGTATCCATGACAAAAGTAGATCAAGCCAAAAGCAATTTCTATCCTGAGCTCGGCGCAAGTCTTTACCAATCTGGAAATTTTGGACGCTCTATCGATAGATTTACAAATGCATATATCGACCAATTTTATAATAGTACCTATGCGGGAGTTCGACTGAATATGCCAATCTTCAATTCACTCAGAAATTCGAATTTGTTGGCTTCCGCAAAAACGTCAAAAACCGCTTCCGAAATAGCGATCGAAAAGAATAAAAATATCCTAACGGCAGCAGTCATAAATGCCTACATCAACGCCTTATCCCATGCTGAAAATATCCGTAACGCAAGCAATCAGCTAAAAAATGACAGTATTCAATATCAAAGATTGACTCAAAGAAAAGAAATAGGCCTAACTACAAAAACAGAAGATTTGCAATTGCAAAATCAATTGAAGACGGACGAACTTGCATTGATGGATGCACGGTTAAATTATGAGATTGCACTTATTGATCTCGCACAACTACTGAATGTCACCATTTCACCAACAACTCAATTACTACCTTTAAATCCTGACCCACTTTTTTCATTCGAAAACAATACAAATATCCTAGCATCATTACCCCAAATCGCAGAATTCAAAACCCGAATGCAAAGCATGGATCAAACGATCAAAGCCACCAAAGCTTTGTCGTATCCTTCACTTGTTTTGAATGCAGATTATGGGACATTTTACGCTTCATCAAATCCTGATCGAACCTTCTCGGAGCAACTCAATGATACTCGAAATGGCTCAATAGCGATAGGAATTAATGTGCCTATCTTGGGTAGATGGCAGACTCGACCACAAGTGCAAGAATTGAAAATCAACCAGTTGGCATTGCAAAATTCTATTGACAAAACACAATTACTCCTTCGGCAAGAAATAGGAAGTGCTAATGTCCGTTACAAAACATTCAAAAAAAGATACGAGAACGCTGCCTTTTTGCTCGAGTTAGCTAAAGAAAATGTAACTCTAATTTCTGAGCAATTAGATGCGGGTACAGTGACAATGGTTGATTTTTTGTTGGCCCAAAATAATATGGATAGAGCGGCAGCATCTTTGACAAGTTCAAAATACCAGTTGATACTTCAAGAAAAAATACTTAAGTTTTATAGTGTCGGAACGTACGATCTCAACTAATGTTTGTTAATTTAGCTTTTTATTAGAAATGTCGATAAATCAATGATAGAAAAATCCATTTTGATTGTAGATGACGACGTGCATATCCTGCATGCTGCGCATCTATTTCTAAAAAGGCATTTTTACAAAGTAGATATTGAAAAAAACGCCCAACAAATCCCCTACATTCTCAATACCCAAAAATATGACCTGATATTGTTGGATATGAACTTCAGCCGCAATATTAATACCGGCGTTGAAGGTTTTCAATGGTTGGATTTCATATTGGATAAAAATCCTGACCAGAAGGTGGTACTCTTTACCGCTTTTGGCGATATTGAAATGGCTGTTCGCGCGATCAAAAACGGCGCTTCTGACTTCCTGCTCAAACCTTGGGAAAATGATCGATTACTTGCCAATATCTCTTCTGCCTTAGATGTCACGCAGGTTTCAAATAATAAAAATGACTCAGGTATTATCAGCGAATCAGCTGAAATGCAAAAAATTCTGAACTTGGTAAAGCAAGTGGCACCAACAGACGCCAACATATTGATTTTGGGAGAAAACGGTACGGGAAAAGACTTACTTGCTAGGGAAATTCACCGCCTTTCAACCCGGTCCAAAAAACCATTTGTCCATGCTGATCTAGGCTCCATTAGTGAATCACTGTTAGAAAGTGAACTATTCGGGCACGTCAAAGGCGCATTTACAGATGCGAGAGAAGAACGAAAAGGGCGATTTCAGGAATCAGATGGTGGCACGATTTTTTTGGATGAGATCGGAAATATACCTTACACGCAGCAAAGTAAACTGCTATTTGCGATTCAAAACAAGCGTTTTATCAAAGTAGGTAGTAACAAAGAAATCTCTTTTGATGCTCGTTTGATCTCTGCCACAAACGAAAACATCTATCAGCGAATCGACGAAAAAACGTTCAGACAAGATCTCTTATACAGGATCAATACCATAGAAAT
>JANMMV010000117.1:0-2000 GCA_031373565.1 Saprospiraceae bacterium | reverse complement strand
CATTTGGGTTTGATAATAATGGTATGAATCTGCAAATCGTAGGATTGATATTCACTCCGACTAAAGGATATATGAATGCTATTTTCGGATACGATATGGCGGATTGGTTTGGCAATGATTTTGTAGATTTCAGTCAGAAGGGAATCTGTATAAGACCAAATGGATTCGGTGTGCAACCTAAGTTCTCATTATCCAATGACAAGATAATCCAACTTAGCGAACATGTAGACCTAAAGTTTCTGAAAGGAAATAACACCTATCTAGAGCTCGATTGTGATGGTATCAAAACTGTAAAAATTGGAGGCGAATATATGATCTCTAGAGAGAAATTGCTTCCTGTCGAAAACGATAATATTGTTCAAGGGAATACAAGGGTAAAAGTGCCTTTTTCTGTCGTACTATCTGAAGGTGGAAACTTTATGTTCAATTCCGCAATGCAACCTTCTACTTTTACCATACCTGATGCTCAAGATTTTAGATTTACGGCAGATGAGATTATATTGGATATGCACAATACCCAAAATCCAAACGGTCTGAGTTTTCACAATAATCACCCAAAACATGGTGGTAATAATCAAGATTGGAAGGGCTTGTATTTAGGTAGTATCAGTGCTTCATTGCCTGATGGATTCAAAAAGGGAAACAATAAAATTTCTTTTGCTATCCAAGACTTGATGATCGACAAAACAGGATTTTGGGGCGACATTAGCGTGAACAACGTTGTTTCCATTGATAATGGTTCTGTAGGTAATTGGAAGTTTAGTATTGTCAAATTGACAGTAAATATAGAAGCGAGTGCCTTGGCTGGAGGTAGTATGGATGGTGGCATCAAAATTCCTATTGCGGAGACAGCATTGGGATATTCTGCCGCTATTCAGAAAGGAAATAATGGCGTCAACTGGCAGTTTGCGGCAGAAATTCAAAATAATCTGGAAGCAGGATTGTGGTTGGCTACATTATCGCTCAACGAAGGTAGTACGGTCTCGATCGAGAAGGACGGCAATAAAATCATTCCTTCCGCTATTTTGAATGGGTCTATCACCATAGGATTTAACAGTAGTCCTAATCAACAAACTCCATTGTCCAAGTTGAGTCTGAAGGGTATACAATTTCAGGAATTAACCGTCACAGGTGGTGGCGAAAAACCCATCATTGGCTTGCAGTTTGTCTCACTTGCAAACCAACCTGGTGGCATGTTTTCGATGAATAAATTTCCAATTAATCTCACCGCGTTATCCTATGATAATGGGTTAAAACCGGGTATCACTTTTGGACTAAAAGTCAATCTATCCAAAGGTACTAATGCCTTCGAAGCAGGGACTGACCTGAAGGTGTTGGCCAAGTGGAATGGTGGTCAGAAAAAATTTGATTTTGAAGGGATCGAGTTGAAAATGATAACCATAGCAGCTGACTTAGGTGTGATGAGTGTCAACGGCACGGTCAATCTTTACAAAGAAGATGCTATCTACGGTACAGGATTCAGAGGTGATCTAGAAGCTAGCCTTAAATTTGCTTCTATCGCCATCAATGCGACCATTCAGTTAGGAAAAATAGGGGATACTGACCCTACGGATGAAACAGCCAATAATTATCGATATTTCTTTATTGACATAGGCGCAAGATGGGGTGTGGGCGGACTGCCTATTCCGGGCGTTGGTGCAGTAGCGTTTTACGGTTTTGGCGGTGGTATCTATAGAAATATGGATAGGCAATCTGTAGTGGCAGTTACCAATGATAAGATTCCTGACAAACAAGGCGAAGGCACCATGAATGCAGGTGAGACAAGAAGTGGCGTCGTATATACGCCCAAAAAAGGAACCTTTGGTTTTATGGCATCTGTGACACTTGGTACTACGGGAGAGCCGACAAGTTTTAATGGTGACTTGAAACTAACCGTCCAGTTTAATACAGATAACTTTGGCGTTACTAAAGTGGTCATCGACGGTAAAGCGTACCTGATGGGTCCTATTGCTGACAGAAGCAAACGATTACTAGAAATA
>JANMMV010000081.1:0-3731 GCA_031373565.1 Saprospiraceae bacterium | reverse complement strand
GTTTTCGATATGACGCGATAGATAGCTCAGGTGTAATTCAATCTTCGTTAATCTACATGTCAAATGAATATGAAGAAGCCAAGTTGAAAGGTGATTGTATTTTTGACATTCTGAAGCTAAAAGATGATAATTGGGTAACGACCTTCAAGGATCAAGAGATCGAGAAACTGATTGTTTCCATCAAATTAGTAGCTAAGAATGTGTTTTCAATCAAAAGCTTTTACAGTAGAACAAAGTATTATGTAAAGCAATCAGAAAACCCTGCTCATTTCATGCTAACCAATGAAAAAAAACAGACCCTTATCGAAGTTGTCCTTTCAAATAAATCACAATCTCAAGCAAACATATTTGAAATTAACGCGGTCTCCATTTTAAACCTAGAACGCGAGTGGTTTCTTATTCTACATGCCGTACATTGTGCTTTACATTTGGTGCGACTTTCAGATGAGTTATTTATAGAATCCTTTAGACCTTAAATCGTTAATAATACTGGCCTTATGAAGAGATGGACTATTTTTTTTGCCCTAATGCTGAATACTATCTATGCTGGATACTGTCAAAAACAATGCGTCTGCGCAGACTACCTCGTACTAAAAAGCAATTCTAAAAATAAGCCACAAGGGATAGCCGCCCAATTGATGTCTAGTAGTGATGTATTATGCAAAGCGAAGGGATATGAATTAATGAGTGATGTGCACGAGTCAGCATTTAAGCTTGATTCAGCCATGATCGTCAACCAACTAGCAGAAAAGCTATATATTGAATCTGGCTGCAGTGATACCATTTTGTTGAATACCTACAAAATTAGAGCCCAGATTTACTATAGCAAAGCCGATTATGTAAATGCCCAAACTTACAGTCTCAAAATGATCCATTGTGCTGAGAAAGGCGGTAACACATACGAGCAAGCAAAAGGCTATACGATGACAGCACAAATTTTCAATCAGACAAATCAGGCAGATATCGGCATTAACTATACTAGAAAAGCGGCAAAATTATTGTCAAAACTCACTATTGATAAAAAATTTAGCGTCATTCCTATTTTGTGCAGTAGATATCTATGGCACTATCAGGATACAAAAACAATGGGTAGTCTTGACACAGTGGAGATATTTAGTCGCCAATATTTGACATGGGCCAAAAACCTTAAAAACAATAAAAGAATCTGTAAAGCATATAATTTAGTTCAGGCAGTGGCTTATGAAAAAAAAGATTTTAAAAGTGCAATAACCTTACTTGACTCTTCATTTATATATTTGGACAAACAAGATACTGAGGCCAAACAACTCTATTATTATGACAAAGCAGACCTGATGATAGAATCAGCAGATCTTGTAAAGGCGCAAATTTTTGCTGACTCAGTCCTACATTATGCTTTTATCAATATAAATCCTTCCTATATCGCCGAAGCATACGATCTCCAGGAGAGGATCGCGTATGCAAAAGGGGATTTTAGGCATGCTTATGAGATGAATAAGTTGAAGGATGCGATCGATGACAGTATCCGAACAAACGAAAAAATGGAAGCTGTTACAGAGCTTGAAAAAAAATATACCCAGGTCAAAAACGAGGGTATCATCAAAGACTTGGACAAAAAAAATCAACTTTATCTTCTTTTGACACTAGCTGGCCTTCTAGGGTTTTTGGCTTTGGGATTTTATCTGCGTCAACAAAAACTTAAACATCAGCAAGATATTCTCGAAACCGAACAACGGCTCAATCGAGCACGGATGAATCCGCATTTCTTTTTTAATGCGCTTGCGACGCTCCAAAAATTTGCTTTGAGAGATAATGACGGTCAAGCATTGGCGAGCAATCTTTCAAAATTCAGCAACATCATGCGCGAGACACTCGAAAGTACCTATAAAGAGTATATCACTGTAGAACAAGAAACGGATTTTCTGAATGAATATCTCGAAGTCCAGAAGATCAGATTTCCTAATACTTTTAGCTATGCTATTACCACAAATCCTGACATGGAAGTGGATGATATCCTGATTCCGTCTATGATATTGCAGCCTTTTATAGAGAATAGTATCGAACATGGTTTTGCAGGTATCGCATATCCCGGTCATATTGATATTAATTTTAAAATAGATCATAAAGAACTGATGATCGAGATTTCAGACAATGGAATGGGTCTGAACACAAAAATCAAGGAAAATAATGAACATATAAGTAGGGCTGGCCAGATCATCAAAGATCGGATATATCTACTCAATATCAAACTTAAAACCAAAGCAGGATTTAGTATCGACAACAATAAAGATGGGGTAGGGACAATCGTAAAAATACATTTACCTTTATTGTTTCAAAGTCAGCAAAACTGAATCTAATGAAAATTCTCATCATAGACAACGAAGATGAAATCAGAGATATTTTGAAACAAATGATCGTAAAATGGTCGGATGGGTATCATATGATCGATGAAGCGAATGGTGTGTCAAGTGGTATCGCCAAAATCAATAGCTTCCAGCCTGATATCGTCATGCTCGATGTTGAAATGGACGATGGTACCGGTTTTGACTTACTCAAGCAGATTCTAGAACCTACTTTTCAACTCATCTTTACGACCGCCCATAATAAATATGCAGTTCAGGCTTTCAAATTCAGTGCGATCGACTATCTGATGAAACCGATAGACCCCGTGGAGTTATCCGCTTGTCTTGAAAAAGCATCACAGAGATTTACGAACAATACTTTGCAGAAGCAAATAAGTGTCATGATGGAACAGATGATGGAAAAGAAGCCAAAAGAGCCACAAATTGTACTTAAAGATACAGACAAAACTTATTTTGTAAAGGTGAGCGACATCCTTTATTGCATTGCCCAAGGTGCATATACCAAATTCTATCTTGCAGAAGGAGAACCTATCTTTATGTCTCGAAATCTCAGGACTTATGAAGATATGCTCTCTCCAGAAGGATTCATACGAACTCATCATTCATGTCTTGTCAACCCAACCAAAATAAAAGTATACGACCGAAAGACAGACTGCGGTTCGTTGATACTAGAAGGCGGGCATGTATTGCCTGTAGCGCAACGAAAGAAGGATTTTGTCGTTCAATTTTTGGAAGCGAGAGGATAATCTCAAACTAGAAAGCTGAAGTTAGGAGCGAAACACATGTGCGCATTCATCAAGCGCGCAGTCCATCCTGCATACATTCATTCCACCATCTATCACATACCAAACGAAAGTCATCATCTGTAAAATGTAAATTTATACATAGATTTCATACGCTAATTTTGTTTCGATTATTAAGCATATTTAACCTTTTTAAACAAAATCAGCAATGAAAAATTTATCCAAAACCATTACAATCCTGTGCATCGCTCTTTTAAGCCAAAGTGGCTTTAGTCAATGTGATGCACCGCTCAACCTTACAGTGACGTACAGTAATATTACGAACCAATCAACATTTTCATGGAATACAGTTTCCACAGCGACCGAGTATCGTTTTCAAGTTAGGTTTCCATGGGATACTTGGACATCAATCGACGCGCCATTGCAGGAGGTAGGAACAGCATTCTCATATTCTTACACTGGTTTGGCGACGAGCTTCCCCTTTGAGTGGAGAGTAAGTTCTATTTGTGGTGCAACCGAATCGGCATTTAGTCCAGTACAATATTATTCGGTACCATGTCCACTACCCAATGGATTATCAACTACCAACATTACGACGACCTCGGCACTACTAAATTGGAACTCTTTTCCAGCGTATACATCCAAT
>JANMMV010000047.1:0-5726 GCA_031373565.1 Saprospiraceae bacterium | reverse complement strand
GCATTTGAATTTGAAAACTTATTCCTACACATAGGCGCAAAATATAAGATAAATAAGTTTTGTTATCTTGGCTTGGGAGGAGAATTTGTACAAACAAAAATTGGAAATTCAACCTTTAACTATAAGTTACAAAATTCTGATATCATATTGCCGGTGAAACAACCAACAGTAAAAATAGCCAATTATTATACGCCCTATCTCTTTGCCCAAATCGACTATCCTATTTTTAGACAACTTAGTTTGAGTGCAAGAATAGATGTCAATCCTTCATTAAATGATGATTTAAAGTTTTATAACAAAGGCCACAGTACAAGGGGATCCTTAGGCCTTGCTTACTATTTTTAACCTAATATTTTTTTTTAATTTTAACATAAATACATAAACGTATGAACAAATTAATTTTAGTTTTTTCGATTTTTGCGATGGGTATGTTTATCCAAGCATGTACTAAAGACAGTAGCTCATTAAATGATGAGTCAACTTACGCTACAGAAGAAATCAGCGAAATTCAAAATCGAACACTGACTGGTAAAGGCGGTTGTTTTGAATTGATATTTCCCATTTCTATTGTGCTCCCAGATGGAGTAGTAATAGAGGTTTCAAGTTACGACAACATGAAAAAAGCACTCAGTGATTGGAAAAAAAACAACCCTGATGCTGACCGCAAAATTAGACCTGAATTCGTCTTCCCGATTGACATTGTAAATCAAGAAGGTGTGACGATCACAATCGCTTCTAAAGAAGAGCTAATAGCTGTTCGCAAAGAATGCAAAGTAGATGGTCATGGCCCACACGGTGGCGGAGGACCTCATGGCGGAGGCGGACACGGAAAAGAATGCTTCAAGTTATCGTTCCCTCTTTCTGTTCTTTTTCCTGATGCTACAACGACAACTTTCGAGAGTAGTAAAGCTATGAAAGAAGCACTGAGAGCTTGGAAAAAAGCAAATCCAACATCCACTGGTCGACCAGAATTGGTTTTCCCTGTGACTGTCACTCTTCAAGATGGTACGTCTAAGACCGTAGCTTCTAAAGAAGAATTGGCAAAATTAAAGGCAGATTGTAAGTAAAATATTATTTTTCTGCAAGCGACGTAGTTCTAAGGCTACGTCGCTTTTTTTTATTGCTAGCCCCAAAATAAATCAACTATTCCTGCAATCCAGCATTTTTTTAATAATACCAAAATACAATTTACACCTACCAGTATAAACACTAACATAGCTCTTGCAGGCACAAGAGATGAGCTTAAGGATGGATATAGAGCAAATAAGCACAATCTCGTATAACTGGCATCATCATCAGGCTAGAGGTCCCTAAAACTTCTTCTTTTTTCCCATCCATTTTTTATCAGCGGGACGTTTACCTTCAGATGGCTTGCTACTCTTGCCATCAAATGGATTTACACTCTGCAATTTCTTATCTTGATTGACAGGGTCAGGTGGCGGTGTACTTCCGGTATACGCTTTATCATCTCCTAGTAATTGCTTCGCAAGGTCAAGTCTATTGAGCTTGGTAAGGCGGAAACGGATCCAATTTCTAAACTCCGGTTTGTACCAAAAGAAATAATTGTTCTGTGTCTTCTTGTCTTCCTTTGACTTGGGCGTTTCAACCGGCTGAAGTGTATAAGGATGAACACCAGAATAGTAGATCTCAGTTGCGACCGTCATAGGAGTAGGCGTAAAATCTTGCACTTGTTCGAGTCTAAATCCTAACTCTTTGGTCTCAGCAGCTAGATTAGCCATATCTTCCTCTGTCGTACCTGGATGCGAACTAATGAAATAAGGAATCAAAGGCTGTTTGAGCCCATGTTTCTCTTGGATTTTATCGTATTTCTCTTTGAATTTTTTGAAATATTTAAAGCCAGGTTTGCGCATAATCTTAAGCGTCGCATCACCTGTATGCTCGGGGGCTACTTTCAATCGTCCGCAAACATGCTTCGTCACCAATTGCTCCATGTATTCGTCATGATTGCCATCTTGGTTGTTTTTATTGAAATCATCTACAAGCAAGTCGTATCTAACGCCCGAACTAACATATGCCTTTTTGACACCAGGGTGCGCATCGACTTTCTTGTAAATTTGAGTTAATGACTTGTGCGAAACATCGAGATTGGAGCAGATGACTGGGTGAATACAACTCGGCGCCTGGCATCTTGCACAAATACTTTCGTCTTTGCCTTTCATCTTATACATATTGGCCGATGGGCCGCCGATATCCGAAATATAGCCTTTAAAATCAGGATGCTTTGTCATTTCATCTACTTCCTTCATGATGGAAGCCTCAGATCTAGAAGCGATAAACTTGCCTTGGTGCGCAGAGATCGTGCAAAAACTACATCCGCCGAAACATCCGCGATGCATATTGATCGAAAACTTGATCATCTCGTAGGAAGGAATCGCCCCTCGCTTGTTGTATTTGGGGTGTGGCATCCGTGTATATGGCAAGTCAAATGAGAAATCCATCTCAGCCTCGGTCATCGTAATGTAGGGCGGATTGATAACCAAGACTTTGCCCATCACATCTTGAGAGATACGATTAGCTTGCCATTTATTAGACTCAACTTCTACAATCTTGAAATTGGATGCATACTTGATCTTATCCTCGAGACATACTTCATGGCTGACCAGTGCCACAGTTTCCCATTTTTTGGAAGGCGGAAGTGTATCGGCCAAATAAGAAATCTGATTCACGTCTCTGATAGATTTGAGCGGCACACCTTTCTTAACTAATCGCAAAATTTCTCTCAATGGTTGCTCTCCCATACCGTAAACAAGCATATCAGCCTTAGAATCTACCAATATGGAAGGCATCAGCTTATCTGACCAGTAATCATAATGAGTCACGCGACGTAGTGATGCTTCGATACCACCGATCAAAATGGGTACATCAGGATAAATCTCTTTTAGAATATTACAGTAAACAATGGTCGCATAATCAGGCCTAAATCCTGCTTCACCGCCCGGCGTGTACCCATCAGTAGAACGGAGACGTTTGTTGGCAGTATAGTGATTGACCATAGAATCCATACATCCAGCCGTGACGCCAAAAAAATACTTAGGCTTACCCATTTTCTTAAAATCACGGAGATCGTCTTTCCAGTTGGGCTGTGGTATGATGCCGATTCTAAAACCCTCGCTTTCAATGAACCGACCAATCACTGCAGTGCCGAACGTAGGATGGTCGACATATGCGTCGCCAGATATAAGGATAACATCTAGCTCGTCCCACCCACGGGACTCGACTTCTTTCTTAGTAATCGGCAACCAATCGCTGAGCGGCCTGAGATTTTCATTGTTCATGGCACAAAATTAAGGTATTAATGCATAACCTACCTAATAAACATCAATAGTTGTGTATATCAGTGTACATTCTTGCCTCAAACTTGCCCATTCCTTCTTTGCTACGCTGAGTGTAGCTAGATCGGAGCAAACACTTTTATGCATTTTGTTATCCACCAACATAAAGAAATACAAAAATCTGGGTTTTGTTTACGATGTGGGTTTGAAAATGTTGATTAAGTGAGCATAAAAATGTCCCTTTAGTCCCTTGCCATATCGTTTGGTAGTGGCCAGATGCTCATTCGGGCGATCGCCGCATCGTTTACCAATTGAAAGGAAGTGATGCGTCGCCTGGCTATCCGCTTTAGTCGCTTCACTCCTGTCCGCTACTATCCCTATCGCGAGATAACGAGTTTCATACTTGTCTTCGTTGTCTCAAAAACAGTTTTTGTTGTCTCAAAAACAGTTTTCGTTGTAATAAAATTGATGTGGGACAATCAATCAAAAAAAAATTACATTTTTTTACCTTTTGACATCATATTTTAATACAAAATGACGTTCTTATAAAATCGAACGCATTTCAGCAAAAAACAACATATATTTATTCATAAATTACCAACAAACTATCCGTAAAATCCGCTTCGTATTTTTTAGAGAGTACCACTTAATAACGTAAAGAAGGTATACCTTATTAGCAGAGAACCAAAAGCAAAAATAGCATAACAACATTATCAAATCCTTTTCGAACAATTAACCATAAAAATCATATTAAAAATAGAATATTTATACCCACGATCTTATCCATGAATAGCAAGCAAAGCATCTTGGTGTAAAGATATTTTTTCACTTTTAAATTTTTTTTTATGTCAAACAGTGTTCGGAGAAAATCCAATTCATTAGATGTGGCTAGATCGAGATGGCAGGGCTTGTTGAGTCAAGACCCTAATATGGATCTAGGAAACGGGCTGGATGTCCAGACGTATGGTAATTCAATAGCTGATTTAGAAAAACAGCTATCAAAAGTCAACAATCTATCTGCTGAGATTCAGACGGAAAGGGCAAAGTTGGTTGAGCAGGAACGTGAAATGAATGACCTCAATGATCGTTACATGAAAGCAACTGCGGCAAAGTACGGAACGAGTAGTTTGGAGTACATGGCCATCGGGGGCAAACGTAAAAACGAGAAGAAAAAGTCATCTAGCATGCAACCGCCTTCTCCTTCTTCGCCGACCGAAAGTTAATAGTCGTTGTTAAGAAAGATCAATTGAATTTCTTTTTCCTCAATGGGTCCCTTTTGAGTCATCAAAGGGGACTTTTTTTATGCTTTGTGCAGGTACTTGTCCCATAATAAGTTAAAACATAAATTTGCATTAGAAATTCAATTTCAAATCCTAATGTATCATTACGGTTAAACCACCATCAAGGTCACAAATTGTTGAAAATAACGCAGGATAAATGTACAAATAACCACGTCGCTGCTAGAACTACCAGTTTCTACGCTAATCATTATTTGATACACGTATTTGCGCTTGAACCTGAATTAAACACGAATGCATTTTAAACCTTTGGTGGTGTACTACCTATAAATCCAATACATATCCCTTTTTTCAAGAAAATGACTTAAATTTGGATCGAATTAGATGTAACATCAAGTGGTAAAGATACATCGGCATAAGTTGTTGAAACCCTGGTGCATAATGATCTACTATGGATAGTTGGGCCTACCGCCACTTTCTTCATTGCTAGATTCCTTTATTAAACGAAACCATTTTAGTACACCTTTTTTTTAAAACGCGCAATACATGGAAAGAAGAAAATTCATAAAATACAGCCTAACAGGATTGCCAATTTTGCTTTTGACTCCGACGCTATTGTCAGGGTGTGGCGAAGACGACGAACCCGTCGTTCCAAACGGCAAGACGGTTGTCATTATTGGCGGTGGCATCTCAGGACTTGCTGCTGCAAAGAAGTTAAAAGAAAACGGTTTTACTGTTGTTGTTTTAGAAGCGCAAGAAAAGGTCGGAGGACGGATGCGGACTGATAGAAGTCTAGGTTTTGCTTTTGATGAAGGCGCAAGTTGGATCCACGGACCTAGTGGAAATCCAATCACAAATTTGGCTTCTAAAGCGGGTGCAAATACATTTCTAACTTCTGATGACAGCGTTACGGTTTTTGATATTACTGGAACTGCGTATTCCGATAACGTTTTAACGGATGCTGAAAATAAGTTTGAAGCTGCCATGGTCGCAGTTAGGAATGCAGGAAGTCAGACACAAAGTTTTCAAACCATATTCAACTCACTTTATCCAACACAGGCCACTGACAGACTTTGGAAATACTTCCTTTCTGCCTATCTAGAGTTTAATACCGGTGGAGATATTTCAAAACTCTCATCAAAATTCTTTGACGATGACGAAGAATTTAAGGGCGAAGATGTGATTATTACAAATG
>JANMMV010000012.1:0-3332 GCA_031373565.1 Saprospiraceae bacterium | reverse complement strand
CACCAAAATCACATCTAAAGAACGAATAGAGAAAAAACAATGGAACAGCGTTGCGTTGCGAGAAGCCATTATAAATGCCATGGTACATAATGATTATACTTATGAATTAGCACCAAAATTTGAGTTTTTCTCAGATCGATTTGAAATCACTTCTTATGGTGGTTTGCCTCAAGGTCTTTCTAAAGAAGAATTTTTTCTTGGCGTATCCATACCTAGGAGCAAAGAAATTATGCGCATTTATCGGGATATAGACTTGGTGGAGCAATTAGGTTCAGGAGTTCCCAGAATACTCCAGTCTTATGGAGAGGATTGTTTTTATTTTTCTGATAATTTTATCCGAATGAGTTTTCCAAAGGATGATATATTAGAAGATGTCGTAGAAAATGTCGTAGAAAATGTCGTAGAAAATAAGAGTAAAGTACTTGATTTATTAAATAAAAATAACAATTACTCTGCATCTGATATGGCTGAAAAGTTAGAACTGACACAACGTACCATTCAAAGATACTTAAAGCTTTTACAAAACGAAAAGAAGATTGAACGCACAGGCCCCGCAAAAGGAGGGTATTGGAAAATATTAAGGAACTAATTTTTTTATTTTTCTGAGAACTTTATCCGAATGAGTGTGACTTAGTGGTCAAATTGGATATTTTAATTTGTGTAATCTGTGAAAATTAGCCTCTGTCAGTCGCTGGAACTGATTATGCTGCTAAAGCTGCGCGTTTTTGTTAATGCCGCTAAAGCTGCACAGGTTTGCTAATTTGCTAATTTGCGGAACTGCTTATCACGCTAAAGACGTGACAAGATTGGGGATCACGCTAAAGACGTGACAAGACTGCTTATGCCGCTGAAGCTGCACTTGTTTGCTGAGGCTGCTAAAGCTGTACGTTTTTGGGGAATCGCGGAATTGCTAATGCCGCAGAGCGGCACACGTTTGTTGATCACGCTAAAGACGTGACAAGACTGCTTATGCCGCTAAAGCTGCACTTTTTTGGGGAATCGCTTATCACGCTAAAGACGTGACATGTTTGGGGATGCCGCTAAAGCTGCACTTTTTTGGGGATCACGCTAAAGCTGGGCATGTTTGCTACAATGGGGAATCGGGGAACTGCATATTTGATAGATTGCCGATGCGGCTAAAGCTGGGCATGTTTGGTGGCTTAGTTGCAGGAGTGCTGAAAACTAGGAAAACTTACTTTTGATTTTGGTGTTATACTCTTGAATGTTATCGTGACGATCTTTTTCATGTGGTTTTTTACATGGATACGGTCACATGAGCGTGTTTGTATTAACTAATTCCAACAATAATTGAAGATCATCCAGCAAATTTTTGCGTGGTGTGACCTTCGATTACATAAATAATACAAGTGTTTTGAGAAAAACGATATCTACTTATTTACTTGCGTTATTAAAAAATAATACACTGACAGATCTACGGTATTTGCCGAGGTCAGTCGTATTTTTGATTGACTTGTCTATCGTCTCAGCTGCGTTTGCGCTCAATAATTTGTTAATGCGAACCAGCAAAGTTGATTTTTCAATGGTTTATCCATTTGAATATCGCATCGTTATATATACTAGTGTTGTAGCCTTGTGTTTTTTTATCTTTCAAACACATAAGGCGTCAATCCGATTGACAACCATAGCAGACATTATCAAACTTTTTATAGCCTTAGGTACAGCATATATTGCGATGCTGATCCTTAATTTTGTGCATTTTTCATTGATGGGAACTTATATCTTTCGATATGTAGGTTTGATCTATGGAGGAATTACTGGTTTATTGTGTTTGGCTATTTTTAGAATTTCTATTAAGTATTTTTTCTTGAGATTGGAAGCGGTAAAGCACAAAACGTCCAAAAGAAAGCTGTTGATGCTAGGTACTGACTATGAAAACAGAGCTATCGTCAAGAACATCAATCAAAATCTTAGCAACAACACTGAATTTTCAGGATTCTTAAGTTTTGAAAAATCGTCAAGTAGTGTTAAAATCTTAGGTTTAAATGTCACCCTTTGTAGCGACTTTTATGATACTTTCAAAAATGACGACGAAGTCGGAGGGATTGTTATTTTAGATTCAAACGAAATTGATGAAAATACAAAAATCTTTATCGATTTTTGCATTAGTAACAAGATAGAAATTTTCAGTTCCAGTATGACTGAAATTATGGAATACAAAGAAAATGGAAACGTGCTGTTTAAAAAGGCAGAAATTGAAGATTTATTATTCAGAGACCCTATCGAAATCAATAAGACGCAGATAGACCCATTTATCAGGAATCGATGTATTTTGGTGACGGGAGCTGCTGGTTCCATAGGGAGTGAGATGGGTAGGCAGATATGTCAATTTGAACCATCAACGCTATTATTATTGGATGTGGCAGAGACACCTTTGTTTTACATAGAGAATGAACTGAAGGAATTGTATCCAATGATTAATGTCATCGGCGTCTTGGGCAATATATGCGATTACAAGGAGATGCAGGGTGTCTTCGAGCAGTACAAGCCGGAATTTGTCATCAACGCTGCTGCTTATAAGCACGTGCCTATGATGGAAAAGTATCCCGCAAAGGCTTTTATGGTCAATGTTGTCGGGACTAAAATTATCGCTGATCTTTGTGTCAGGCATAAAGTGGTCACAATGGTGCAGGTATCTACTGATAAGGCTGTAAATCCAACGAACATCATGGGACTATCTAAAAGGCTAGCAGAATTGTATATCCTATCTCAGATATCAAAGATGCAAAGCAATGGGAAGGATGACGTTCATACTCAATTTGTAATTACACGATTTGGGAATGTTTTAGGTTCAAATGGTTCCGTTGTTCCGATATTCAAGAGGCAAATTAAAGAAAGAAAACCCATCACGATCACTGATCCAGAAATGACAAGGTATTTTATGACTATCCCAGAGGCAAGCCGTCTTGTGTTACAGTCTGCAGCCTTGGGAAAAAATCAAGAAATTTTCATTTTTGACATGGGAAAGCCGATCAAGATTATCGATATGGCACACAAGTTAATCAGATTGAACGGATTGGAACCAGACGTAGATGTAGATATCGTGATTACTGGAAAAAGACCGGGTGAAAAATTGCACGAAGAGCTATTCAGCGAAAACTGCATAACCGAACCTACAAATCACTCTAAAATCTTTAAAGTGATTGAAAAGATTGAAAATCATAAGAAATTGAATGGAAGTATTGCCCATTTGATCGATGCGATTGAATTGCAAGATATGGTTGAAGTCATGAATCTTGCAAAGAAATCAGTACCAGAATTTGGAAATGATGATATCGTTTCAGATAATAGATTCAAGTCATAAATGCAACTTT
>JANMMV010000007.1:0-12014 GCA_031373565.1 Saprospiraceae bacterium | reverse complement strand
TCGTAAACACCCAGAACAAAAAATGATCAAAGTAGACACATCCAATATTTTATTTATTTGTGGAGGTGCTTTCGCTGGTATCGAAAAAGTGATTTCAAAGCGTCTCAATACCCAAATCATAGGATTTAACAACGATGTCGTGGAGAAAGTAGATCGCGAAAACATGCTTCAATACATTACTCACCAAGATCTTAAAAATTACGGCCTTATTCCTGAATTAATAGGTCGATTGCCTGTGTTGACATTCCTAGATCCGCTCGATAAAGCAACCTTGATAACCATCCTGACGGAACCAAAAAATGCCATTATCAAACAGTATAAAAAACTCTTTGAGATCGAAGGCATAAAGTTGAGTTTTTCGGAAGAAGCGTTATCATATATAGCTGATAAAGCGATGGAATATAAACTTGGTGCCAGAGGGTTGCGCTCTCTTTGCGAAGCCATTTTGACTGACGCTATGTTTGAATTGCCTTCAGCTAGAGATGTTACAGAATTTGTCGTTGATCTCGTATATGTGCAATCTCAACTATCAAAAACAAATATTACTAAGTTGATAGCAGCCTAGTTTCAAAGTGACTGTGGCGAAGAGATAAGATGACCAGTTAAAAAATTAAAAATGATAAGAGTCTTATTAATCTTCTCGCTAGCCGTACTACTTGTTAGTATGGTAAGCGCCCAAACTTCATTTAAGAAAACGGGTAGTTGTCAAAATGCGAAATTTGACCAAAAAGTAAATTCATACCTGTCCTATTCAGCGCCAGTCATTGATGTCAAACTAGCATACAGAGATCAGGCTAAATATGTTTTCCTAGATGCCAGAGAACTTAAAGAGTACAATGTTTCGCACATCCCTAAGGCTAGGTATGTAGGTTACGATAATTTTGATAAAAACACGATAAAAGATGTAGACAAAACTAAACCTATCATTGTGTATTGTTCGATCGGATATCGTAGCGAGAAAATAGCTACTAAACTCCGCAAGCTAGGCTATGTCAATGTTTTCAATCTCTACGGTTCGATCTTTGAGTGGGCAAATCTTGGATATCCACTCCATAACATCTCTGAAGCCCCTACGGTCAACGTCCATACGTATAATAAGTCATGGAGTCAATGGGTTACTAATCCCAAGATTATCAAACAATACTAAACAACTTCTTTACTTCTCCCCACCAACTGTTATAAGTCCAACTATAGCCATCCCACGGTGGTTGATAAGCGTAGGTCAGCCCTACATTGTAATAACAAAGTATCAAAATAGCAGCGACCATCGAGTAAAACATCCATTTCCATCTTGAGATAGCATGAAGCATTCCGGCAAAAGGTATCATCAGAAGTGACGTAAATTCTACATAACTCCGATGTCCAAAGGCGCCACCAAACCACCATGCCCACCATGATGAAAATATATAAGTTGCGAGCATAAAGATTAATATGTACGCCCGCTCGTAATGGCTATTGTCATTGCGTCTATATAAAAGGTAAACCAGTGGAAAAACCACGATGGGGCTGTACAAAATCCAACCATTCCAAGGATCAAAAAGCACTCGGATTAATTTAGGCTCACGCCAAAAAGGGAATCCCTCATCAGTATATGACCAAATAATCCAGTCACCCGATATATAATGCCAATATACAAACTGTGGAATCCATGGGATGACACAAGCGATCACCATAAGTGATATCATTTTGTCGTATTTGATCACATAGTCAATTTTATGTGGTGTGTTTTTTTGCCAGATGTATAGTGGTAAGATGGCAATAATAATATTTGTAGGGCGTACCAAAACAATTAAGCCCATCAGCAACCCATACGTTACCCATGACATAATTTTGTCATGACCTAAACGGTTGATCCACATGAGATCCGTCAACCAGAGAAATATGGCAAATAAGCAAAAACTATATACATGTGACATGGCCGGCTGAAAAAACGTGTAATAGTATAAATTAGTACCACATGCTAGTCCAACTAAAGCAAAAATGACCGTCACATTAGAAAAATATTTTTGCCCCAACTTATAAAGGACATAAATTCCTACCCAAAAATAGAATAGGCCAGCCCATGCCAAGCCTCGGCCATAAGTTTCATTTTTCCCATCCGTATTTTTGCCGAACAAATGCGCATATGTATGCGTCAGTAGAAAAAATGGCAATTGTAAAATGGCAATCCCGCAAGTGTACTTGGTATAGGTCTTGCCTGTGTCCTTATATTCTTTGAGATACGTTGTATCTCTAACCACTGACCTACCAAAACTACCATCGATAAACGTCGATGGCAAGTAGGTGTAATAACCCTCCATATCTGACCATATGAGATTGATAGGATGAACGATGGCATTTTTTGATACGAAAATCGAAATGATGAGCAATCCAGTGAATAAAATGTTACGTTTCATAAGTTTTAAAGTTTGGTTTGTTATCCGTTTTAAAACTTAGGTTGTATTCCGTTTTAAAACTTATCAACTTTAAAACTATATGTTAGTATAATTATATTTTGGTAGTTAGTGCCTTTTTATGTGCGCAAGACGCAGTCAAAGCGATTCTGGCTATTTTACAAATTAATGACAAATCTGACACAATTTTTTCCGATTTGTGATTACTGAAGACTGTTTTTGGATTGGCGTTGAATGGAAGTAATTTCGCAATTTAGCCTGGCTGTGTTTCAACATTGCCGCAATTTCATCGCTTCTGGGGAAACGTGGAGTTGTTATTGAAGAGAGTGATACTAGTTGGGAATCAGTTGGATCTGAGCAAGTAACCTTAATCGGTTAAGATTTCTTGCAAGGTTATAATATTATTATGGGATATTTAGAAAAGATATACTAAATTGATATACTTTTGTGTAAAATTATTATTATGAAAACAGTATCCTTAAAAATTGATGACTCCATTTTTGGTGAAACGGAAAAAATAATTTCAAAAATGAGCATTCCGCGAAACAGGTACATCAATGAAGCGATTGACTATTATAACAGAATTCAAAAGCGCAAGTTTCTAGAAACCAAACTTCGGTCGGAATCTGTATTGGTTAGTTTAGATTCAATGAAGATTTTAAGTGAATTTGAGAGTATTGACTATGCAGATTAATCAATATGACATCTGGATCGCCGATTTGAATCCGCAACTCGGAACGGAATCTGGAAAAACGCGACCGATAGTGGTTATTCAGACAAATTTATTAAACAAAGAGCAGCATCCATCTACGATCATTTGTCCTTTGACAACAAACGTACAAAAGGATGTTGATATTTTAAGGGTTCATCTTGAGAAGGGAGTCGCTAACTTACCAACGGACTGTGATGTTATGATTGATCAAATGAGGGCTATTGATAATAAACGATTGTTGAAGAAGGTTGGAAACTTACCCATCGATTTTGCAGACAAGATTAAAGAGAATCTAGCAGTTTTGTTGGACCTGTAATAGGAGCAAGATAGATTTTTGCATCTTGTAGGTTTCAAATCAGTAGATATTTTGCTATCAGATTTTCAATTCTCCAAAAGCATCATCTCCGTTCTACTCGTCCCCAAGTCGGCAGCGATCACTTTGACTTGGACGGCTTGTCCCATTTTGAGTTCGCTTCCAGATATACGAGATACGGCTTTCAATTTTGTACTATGGATCGCATAGATCTCACTCATCGTGTCGAAAGGTACAAATCCTTCCACTTTACTTTCTAGAAGCTCTACAAATATACCTTTTTCGATCATACCGGAGATCACGCCATCAAATGTCTGTCCTATGAACGCACTAATATATACTGTTTGCATATATTTGATAGATTCTCGTTCTGCATCATTGGCTTTGCGTTCCATCGCTGAGATATGTTTTGCTTTATCTTCGAGGAGTTCTTGATCTTCTCTAACTATATTTTCGCTGAGATTTTTAAACAATGTTCTATGCACTAACACATCCGCATATCGTCGTATAGGTGATGTGAAATGGGTATAAAATTCAAATCCTAATCCATAGTGGCCGATGTTTTTTGTAGAGTAGACTGCTTTTGCCATAGTACGAATGGCGAGTGGCTCGAGTATTTTCAGCAAAGGATTTGTTTCAACTTCCCGGCCCAATCTATTGAATGATTCGGCGATCTGCTTTGGAGTATCAAATCTAAATTGAAATCCTAGCTCTTTTGCAAAAAGGGCAAAATCAGCGAGTTTATCGGGATTTGGCAAATCATGAATGCGATAAATAGCTGGTATTTCAGGTTTCGCTTTATTGAAAATATAGGTAGCAACTCTTTTATTTGCGAGAAGCATAAAGTCCTCTATCAGCATGTGGGCAGCCTTTCGCTCTCGCACGTACAAGCCAGTGGGCATGTTATTTTCATCGAGTAAAAACTGTACTTCTTCTGATTCAAAACTAAGAGAACCTTCATTAAATCTAGCTTCGCGCAAGGCTAATGCAAATTCGTTAAGCGTATGAATTTCTTTCGCGTAGTCGCCTTCACCTGTTTCGAGTCGTTCTTGCGCTTCTTCATAGGCATATCTTCTATCGGAGTGTATGATAGTCTTTCCATACCACTCATTGACAATTTTTTTGTCACTATCAAAATCAAAAATGGCCGAAAAAGTATACTTATCTTCGTGTGGGTTGAGCGAACATAGATCATTGCTCAGCTTGTGTGGCAACATGGGGCAAACTCGATCTACTAGGTATACCGAAGTTGATCTTCGGAAAGCTTCATGGTCTAACGCAGTACCTTCATGCAGGAAATGGGTAACATCAGCGATATGAACGCCTATCTCGGTATGGCCATTCTCTAAAACCCGACACGAAATCGCATCATCAAAATCTTTGGCAGTCAGAGGATCTATGGTGATCGTTAGCACTTGTCGCATATCACGTCTTTTGGCTAATTCGATATCTGTTATCTGGCCATTTATAGTATCCACCTCAGCCATCACTTCGGGCGGAAACTCGATATCAAATCCATTGGACAACAAGATGCCCTGCATTTTGGATTCGTGTTCGCTTATGTTTTCCAAGACTCCCACGATTTTACCTTTGAGCTGGAGTTTAGGCCCTTTGCCCCAGTCTGTTATTTCAACAGCGACTCTATCGCCATCTTTCGCGTCAGCAGCTTGACCACTAAAAATGATAATTTCTTGCACAAATCGATTATCATCAGGAATGACGATGCCCACATTCTCAAATTCTCTGAAAATACCCAACATCCTAGATAATGCCCGTTTTTCGACACTTACTACTTTGCCTTCAGGTCTTCTTCTGGAGCGGCTTGTTTCGATTACAACCTTAACAATATCTTTGTCCATAGCGCTTCGTAGATATTTTGCAGGAACGAATATATCGTCGTTGTGCGTAGTATCTGTGATGTAGGCGTCACCTGTTCTGGTCATATCGACTTTGCCGATAAGCTCTATTTCATTAAGTTTGGATGTAGAAGCTTTTTCTTTTGTACTACCATTAAATGGAATGTGTCCTTTTTGAGCCCACTTGTAATGATCTATCCCTACCTGTAAGACTTTATTTTCATTGACAAGTTCTTTCAATACGAGTATGATGGCGCCTGGTGGGTTTGCAACATTAATTTTGCGAGATATCTGAATGGATGTGAAGGACGTATTTGTATTTTTCGAAAGTAACTTTTCAATTTGATTCGAAAGCTCACTAGCCTTGAGTTGTCTAGGTGGACGCATATGGTAGATTTGATGTCAAAGATAGGAAGATAAACGGTGTAGTTTACCAAACAAGGTTATATTCATATTAATTCTTTTTTAAATTTGATGATTTTCATCAAAAAAACAGTGAGATCTTAGATTTATTGTAATATTTTGCATTACAAGCACATTGTCACATAATAACATGTTATGATATAATATAATGTGTAAAAATCATTATATTTGCACTTTGTTGACTCATAATAATGAAAAACATGAATCAAGCTTTATCATTCTTCCGCATTTTATTGATTATCGTAGTAGGTAATTTGCCAACGATATCCATTTGTCCAATTAGTGCATCTGATGATTCACTGCGTATCAAAGTGTATCTCGAAGGACCGTTGATTAATAATTTCGGTGCTCTTTCCCCAGCAGGCAAACCATTGATGCGAGATAATCTTCGGAAAAGCTTATTTACAAATTTGCGATACTTACCAGGCAAAAGCCCTTATGCTTTTATTCCCTTTTTTGCTGATAATATAGACCGATTTGGTCCAGTAGGTATACAAAATGATGTTGTGACAGATTCTGTCAACGTTTTTAATGTTACTGGACAAAATGCGGTCGTTGACTGGGTTTATGTTGAAGTAAGATCCATGAATAATTCAGGGCATGTCATCGGTACTCGGTCCGCATTGGTTCAAAGAGATGGTGATATTGTGGACGTTGACGGCACTAGTCCTTTGTTTATGCCTTTGTCAGATACTTTGGGATACATTGTTGTCAAACACAGAAATCACTTGGCTTTGATGTCACAGCTTGTCGATTTGGACCAGTTACTAGACCTGACATCTCCATCAACACCGGTTTATGATTATGGGACCTATTTTCCTGGAATAGATTATACTGGATTAGCACACAACAAAACAGTCAAACCCGGTTATCGTGCTATGTGGGCAGGAGATTTTGATGCCAATGGAATAGTGAAGGCGGGAAATCCGGCTGATGATATGAATGATTTGTTCTATGGTGTCATCATACATCCTAACAACGCTACAAATGCATCAAATTTTGATAATGGATATGGTTATCTTCCAATGGATTATAATCTGGATGGCAAGGTAAAATTTGAAAATCCCAATGATGACAAGAATATGCATTTCGTTCAGATATTTTTATACCCGCTTAATACTAGTCTTTTAGAAAATTATGGCCGATTTATAGAGCAAGTGCCACCTGTGACATTGCGGTAATCGGCTGATTGTGACAAAAAAATGGCTCATTTGCATTTGGGAGGTAAAAATTACTACTCTTAACGTGGCTTTTCCTTTGAGTTTTTATACTTTTGTGTTTAGATAAATAAAGACCATATGTCAAATTCAGATTTCGGTAGCAAAGGCACCACTTTCGGTAAAATCGTACTTACTATAATCCTTTTTTTCATCTTACTTATATGGGTATATAATAAGAACGGACACTATGTTCCTGTAGTTAACTAAACTATTTTACTAACTTTTTAGGGAATTAAATGTACAACGGCAAGAAAGTCATCGTCGTCCTACCAGCTTATAATGCAGGTAAGACACTAGAGAAGACGTATCGTGAGATACCTATGGATCTTGTCGATGAAGTGATCTTGTGCGATGACGCTTCCAAAGACAATACGGTATCTCTTGCCAATCAATTAGGCATCAAACATGTGATCTCTCACGAGAAGAACAAAGGCTACGGAGGCAACCAAAAATCTTTGTACAATAAAGCACTTGAGCTTAATGGTGATATCATCATCATGTTGCACCCTGATTATCAATATACACCGCTTCTTATTCCGTCGATGGTCAATATCATTGGAGAAGGGCTTTATCCCGTTGTGTTGGGGTCTAGAATTCTCGGCAAAGGTGCTCTCAAAGGCGGCATGCCTTTGTACAAGTATATTGCCAATCGTTTTTTAACAATGTCACAGAATCTATTAATCGGATACAAATTATCTGAGTATCATACAGGATACCGAGCATTTAGTGCAGAAATACTCCGAGGTATAGCTTTCAATCGGAATTCTGATGATTTTATATTTGATAATGAGATGTTGTCCCAGATTATCTATGCTGGTTATGACATCGCAGAGGTTACTTGTCCCACCAAGTACTTCGATGAAGCATCATCTATCAACTTTGTCCGTAGCTCCAAGTATGGCTTAGGTGTCCTACGAGTCAGTTTTAACCATTTCTTTTGCAAATTAGGATTGGGAAATAAGAAGTTGTACATATAAGGAGGGATTAGATGCCACTTTCTTTTTCACTTCCATTTTATGTTTTAAAATATCATATTGAACTAATTGCTAAGTTTGCGGTCATTTTAGAGGGACAGCCTGAAAAAATATAGAGACGACCTTACATTTTCTTATCGTAACTGATACTGAGAAACTGTGAACAAAATAGAACAAAAGCGCGATTAGAATAGTAACAAAATGAACATCTCATTATGACAATAAACGATTTTACATCAGAGCTTAGAACCTGGAAACTTTCTAAATACAAAGCAATCAATTTTGCGATTGGAATTTCGGCGCTACTTATTTATGAGTTTGTTGGACGACCTATTTACCGACCTTACATCTACAATAATAAAATAAATGACTTTCATATTGCTGATACTTTGGGTAATACATTTGGGACTTTGCCCACAATATTTTTCTTAATAGCAATTTTATCCAATGACACCACAAAAGGAAACTACTTGATAAAACTTGGAACTTTTAGTGTTGTTATATTTGAACTTGCACACCCTTTGCTTGGCAAACCGATAGATATTTGGGACATAATTGCTACTATTATGACGGGGTTTGTTAGCTATATAATTTATAATAGCATATTTAAAAGCAGATCACCAAATGAAAGCCGCCTACTGACATAAACTCAGATCCATTACATTGCCCAGTACCGAATAAGGTATTACAAATACAATCGGCCCTTGCGCATAAGATGCAACTTCATATGGGTTGTAAAATAGTTCTAGTCCTTCTCTGCTGATAGCATAATTTAAAGGTAATGCATATGTGCCATTTTCAAAAAAGTAACCTTCAAAGCTATCTTCGGGCTTCAATTCTTGATTTTTTCTAAATTCGCTTTCGGCAATAGCTAAAAAAGATTTTTCGTCTTTGATGAGATCTTTCAATAAGATAGTTTTCCCAGTCTTGCGGTCAAAATTGAGTAAACTCGTAAAAGTATTAGGATGAGCACCGCCAAGATATGTAGATTCCGTATACTGCATAGCGATGACTTTCGATAAAATATTAACTGTATCAACAAAAGTCTCAACCGACCAATTATGGGACATATCGGGCATTTCCTTGGATTGCTTATCATGCTCCTGTACTACTTTCTGCATAAGCTCAGCCTTTGTCAGAGCGAAATATGATTGATTTGTTGAATCTTCTCCATATGACGCAATGTTGACTAATGTTTGCTGAAAGTAATAAGCCATTGAGTCATTTATTGATTTTGAAACCAGCGAATCCCCGCCGATTGCTGTCATAGTATATTCACTGATCATCAAACAATTGGTCATACTATCCATATTTTTACATCCTTCGCCGAATAAACTTTTGATAGAATCTCGTGCGAACGAAATCTCCTTTTGAGATATTTGATTGTCGATAACAGATTTGTCTTTGCAAGCCCATAAACAGATAGCGAGCATGACGCAGGGAATATATTTCATTTTGTCCTTTATTTTTTATTAAAACTATCTTTCAGATTGACTGTCAAGTTAAACACCTTTTTGGTCGCTGTGCTATCTCTGTCTACACAAAAATATCCGTGACGGAAAAACTGGTATTGCGCGCCATCAGCGGCGACAAGTGTATTGAGTTCAGCCTTCGCATGAGGAAGAACCTTTAAGGATTCTTGATTGTAATGCGTTAAAAAGTCTACGTCTTCATCAGCAGTAGGGTCGGGTACGGTAAATAATCTGTCGTATACTCTGACTTCTGCATCGATGGCTGTTGATGCATTTACCCAATGTAGCGTTCCTTTTGGCTTCAAGCCTGAGACATCGTGGCCTGACTTACTATTGTCATAATAAGTAGCGTATATTGTCTGGATTTCACCATTTTCATCTTTGTCGGCACTAGTACAATGCAAGATATAAGCATGCTTCAAGCGAACATCAGCACCCGGGGTCATCCTGAAGTATTTAGGCGGTGCTTCTTCCATGAAATCTTCGCGCTCGATGTAAATCTCACGACTAAAGGTCAAATCTCTATGACCAGTGGATGGATCTTCGGGGTTGTTTTCTGCAGGCAAAAGTTCTGATTGGTCTTCTGGATAGTTGGTGATGATTACTTTGACAGGATCTAAGACTACCATGGTGCGCAAAGCCGTTTTATTGAGTTCTTCGCGTATGCATGACTCCAAAAGACTTATTTCGATCATATTCTCTCTCTTCGCTACACCTGCTTTGTCACAAAATGTACGAATCGCCATCGGCGGAAAGCCTCGTCTGCGCATACCTGAGATAGTTGGCATACGGGGGTCATCCCAACCTGTAACAAGACCATCATTAACCAACTTCAACAGTTTGCGCTTTGATGTGATCATATATTCTACATTCATCCTAGCAAATTCGGTCTGTTTGGATGGAAAGATGCCTAATTTCTCAATAAACCAATCGTACAAGGGTCTATGGTGAATAAACTCTAGCGAACACAATGAATGCGTGATGCCTTCTATGGAATCCGATTGTCCATGTGCAAAATCATACATAGGGTAGATACACCATTTGTCACCAGTCCGGTGATGAGCTTCGTGCTTGATGCGATAGATAATAGGGTCTCGCATAAGCATATTTGGCGATGTCATATCAACATTGGCCCGCAAGACTTTAGAACCATCCGGAAATTTACCTTCACGCATGTCTGTAAATAGCTGAAGATTTTCTTCGATAGATCTTGACTTGTACGAACTATCCGATCCCGGTACTGCGGGAGTACCTTTCATGGCCGCGATTTCAGCTGGTGTGCTATCATCGACATAAGCCAATCCCTTTTGTATGAGGTCTACAGCAAATCCATATAACTTTTCAAAATAATCAGAAGCGTACAACGCTTCATCAGCCCATTGAAACCCCAGCCATTGTATATCTCGTTTGATACTTTCAACATATTCTGTCTCTTCAGTTGTCGGATTGGTATCGTCGAATCGTAGATTGGTTTTGCCGCCATATTTCTGCGCTATACCGAAGCTAACACATATTGCTTTGGCATGCCCGATATGTAGATAACCATTGGGCTCAGGAGGGAATCTCGTGATCACAGCGCCACCATTTTTCCCTTCTTTGATATCTTCTTCTACAATTTGCTCAATAAAATTGAGTGATTCTTTTTTTTCTTCTGACATTTATGATAGGTATTAGGTGATAGGTGTTAGGTATTAGGTTTTATCTAGGTCGGTTCGCAATCATCCATTCTCTCATCCTCTCATCCATTCATTTTCACATTCAATCATTCATACATTCTCGCATTCATTCATTCTCTCAACCATGCATTCTTCACATTCAATCATTCATGCATTCTCGCATTAATTCTACATCCTATCCGGCATTTCTATCCCCAGTAGATCGAAAGCTGTTGCCAATACTTGCCCTACAGTTTTGCTTAGGATAATACGGGATTGTTTTGCATTATCGGACTCCGCATTTAAGATTCGAACATCATGATAGAAACGATGAAAGTCTTTCGCAAGTTCATAACTATAATTGGCTAGTAGTGATGGTTCGTATTTCGCGCCAGCTTCTTTGATTAGATCGGGAAATTGCAATAAATGACGCAGTAATACTTTCTCTTGTTGCTCCCAAGATATATCATCAGCCAAAGCCATCGTTTGTCCATCTGCTTGTACTTTACGCAGTATTGACTGGATACGGACATAAGCATTCTGAATATATGGTCCCGTCTGTCCTTGCATATCTACTGACTCTTCTGGATTGAAAGTCATTCGTTTTTTAGGCTGCACTTTGATAATAAAAAATTTCAAAGCCGCCAAACCAATCTTGCGAAGTATATCATCTTGGTCAGCAGGAGATAAAATGGCTATTTCACCGCGCTCTATTGACATCTCCCGCGCTTCGTTGATCACTTCTGCGATTAAGTCGTCTGCATCAACTACCGTACCTTCACGTGATTTCATCTTGCCCGTAGTCAAGTCAATCATTCCGTAAGAAAGGTGATGCAAGCCATCTGCATAAGGCTCTCCGAGCCGTTTTAATATTTCAAATAAAACCTTAAAATGATAATCTTGCTCGTCGGCAACCGTGTAAATCATATTCTCAACGCCGAGATCTTCGTACCGCTGCAAGGCTGTGCCGAGATCTTGGGTCATGTATACAGAACT
>JANMMV010000856.1:0-3853 GCA_031373565.1 Saprospiraceae bacterium | reverse complement strand
GGTATTTTCGGCCAAAGGTGCTCGTTCGCTATTTGCTGTGGCAGTAATACGTCCTGCTTCGACGCCTAATCCTACCAATACATCTTTAGCTGCACCGGCACGATTTTGTGAGAGACCTTGGTTATAAGCGTCGTCACCTCTAGCGTCGGTATGCGCATTCAATACGGCGACATAGGTCGGATTCTCCTTAAGAATCTTAGCCATTAACTGTAGCTCACTATTGGCATCTGATCTTATGTCATATTTATCAAAATCAAAGAAGATCCAATTTAAATCACAACTAGGTGCAGCAGCAGAAGCTGTTTCTGTAACAACCGCCTTTGCCGTATCCGCCGGCATAGGCGCAGCGATGACCGTATCTGTCACAGGTACTACTGCGCTTAAATCACTTCCACCAACTCCCTTATTTTGGCAAGATTTCCACCAGAAGAATAATGGCAATAAAAGGAGGAGTGGCAACAACCACTTCCAATTAAATCCACCACCTGATTCAACCTCTTGCACATATGCGGGGGCAGCAGGTCCAGAAGACGTTTTCTCAGTATAAGAAGATGCCGTCGCTGTTGCAGCAGCTGCTGCTGTCGCTACCGCTGCTAAAGGTGTTGCAACTTCGGCTAACGGAATCGCTGCTGCACCTGCTTTCTCTGGGCACGAACGGCCAACTTCACGGCCGGTCTTGTCCTTTAGCAAGCGTATCACATATGCTCCCCGCTCGATATGAGTGTACATTTTTGGATCGTTAATGTGCTTTATTACACCCTTCAGTTCTTGATCTCGGTCGGATACGGTTTTGAAACCTTCAGAACGAAGTTTGACAGATCCATCTTTGTTATACACCGCAAAATAGAACTGACCATTTTTATGCTTGAAAAAGGCGATGTTATTGACCTTATCTGCCACCGTATACCCTTTGTATTCGTCGCAATGAAGGTAATCATCGTCTTTGTCTTTCTCCTTATATTCAATATTATCTTTTTCAGAAGAAGGAGATGATGCAGAGACTGCAGCAGCAACCGACGCAAGCGCGGCACCGGCAACCACAGCAACTTCTTCAGTGGGCGCAACATCAGCAGTAACTTCAGGAGCAACTGGGGCTTCTACTACTATTTCACCTACTAATGCGGCAGCACTTGCCACCGCCAAAGACGCCGCCGCTACTTCACCACCATTACTATCGTTTGAATCGATCATTGCCCAAAGTGCGGCTTCTGACTCAGCTGGGCAGGAACGTCCTATCTCTTGATGATTTCCTGCATTCAAAATCAAAAAAAAAGCCCCATGACTTTCAATGACTTTAAATCTCTCTCTAATCACACGATTCTTTATTAACGATTAAGCACCATTATCTCGCGAGCCGGTTGCGGGATAACCTTCTGAGCGCAATATAACCTTGCGATTAGCGTCTACCCATGCAAAATAAAACTTATTCGTGTTTTCATGCTGAAATTTAATGATACCATTTGAGTCTGCATCTATTACATCCGCTTTCTCTTGATACTCGCGACATCTCATATAATCATCATCATCTTTTGAAGACGATTTTGCTGACTTATTAACACTAATCTCAGCGGCTGGCGCATCAAATGGATTACCTGCAAAAGCAATGTCCTCTTGTCCAACAGTCCCCGCTTCAATTGATGCCAATCTTAAAAACTCCGCAGCAAATTCTTTACGTGCACTCGGCAAATATGATTTCGCACCTTCTTCTGAATCTTCAGCACATGAGCGGGCAATTTCTTTCGCATTCTGTGCCTTGAGACTAAGTGCAAATTGACCACCAGGAAGATTTATAACTGAGTAGTTATCATCATCATCCATGTTCTTTTTGACGGACTCAATACCGTTTTCCCGACTCTTGTCAACTGCATATCCTTCGCTTCGAAGGACGACTACACCATGATCAATAAATGCAAAATAAAACTTCCCTTCCTTTTCAAATCTGTGGAAGCCATCTTCCGCCGGAACATTGGTGTGATAATCCCTACATCGTAGGTAATCATCATCATAATCTCTCAGTTGATCCATAAGTTTAATGCTGTTTTAAGGTGAAAAATTGAAATATTCGTCTTGTAAGAACAAATATAATTTCTAAATGTAAGAGCGCAAAGAAAATATATAGATATTTATCAAAAGGAGATAAAAAATATAAAATGGAACGTAAAAGACGAATCATCAACTTAACTCAGTCAATATTTCAGAGAGAATAACTTCTATCCGATGGTTCGCATCTATGGTAAAATGGGCTTTGGCATAAGTAAGATGCCTCTCTAAGCGAAGCGTTTTAATCTTCATCTCGAATTCATTTGCAGTTAACATCGACAACAATGGTCTTTCATTTTTAGCTTTTGAAAGTCGACTAATAATGGCGGAAATATCACATCTGAGATAAATGACTTTGCCTAGTGCTTTAAGCTTTTCAATATTGGCGTTATAGACAGGTAATCCACCACCTGTAGCGACTACGCCTGTAGCTATTGACCAGTTATTTACAAGTTCTAATTCTTTTACCCTAAATGAATCTTTACCAAATTTTTCAAAATAGGCAGAGATAGACATACCGACTTCGCTGGAAATAATCTGATCAGTATCATAAAATGGAACATTAAGACGGATCGCAAGTTCACGTCCGACCGTGGTTTTACCACTACCCATCATACCAATCAAAAATACGAGCAACTTATGGTTGTAGATTAAAATGTGAAGATAAAAAAAAAGGACTGCCCACTTTACTCAGTTTAAGAGAAATGTGTTGTTTTTCGTATGATGCTGAGTACGACCAAAAACGATCCTAGTCACCTGCATATTTCGGTATTTGGGATGACCTTTATGGGGATGTTTATCTCGTTTTATCAGCAGACAGTCCTTCAATACTAGGATCTCAAAATAAAAAACTTTTTTTCTATTTGTCTTACGACGGTGCAAACATAAACAATTACATATTATAAAAATACACAATATGTTATTAATTTTATATTTTTATTTTCAGATATGTAAACTAGTGGTTATTCGGGGATGATTTAGCAAATCTGGCTGATTTGAATTATTTACTCAATCGAACATTAACATAGTGAGCTTAGCAATTTAGCAAATAAGCGATTCGACGTCTCAAAAATATAGCCTAACATAAAAACTTACCGATTCCAAGACTAATTTTTTTTCTATATTTGCATCACCTAAACACATCAGATGTTAGACATCGCTTCGCTCCGCAAAAACTATTCACTTGCATCACTAGACGAAATCGACGTGTTGCCTTCACCGATAGCTCAATTCGCCGTATGGTTTGGTCAAGCAAAATTGGCTCAAGTGCCAGAACCTAATGCCTTTACACTAGCATCTTCAAGTATAGACGGTATCCCCAATGCACGCATCGTCCTACTCAAAGATGTAACAGATGCAGGATTTACTTTTTACACCAATTACCAAAGTCAAAAATCACGTGAATTGATTGCTAACCCACTTGCTAGCATGTGTTTCTTGTGGCATGAGCTAGAGAGACAGGTGAGAGTCAAAGGTCATGTTTCTAAAGTTTCAAGGGAAGTTTCGCGTGCTTACTTCCATTCAAGACCACGAGCAAGCCAACTCGGCGCATGGACATCACCACAAAGCGATGTCATAGTCAATGCTGCCTACTTATCTGAGCAATATGCACATTTCGACTCACTATACCCGGAAGGTACCGAGATACCCCTGCCCGATCATTGGGGAGGATTCCTGATTACCCCTTACGAAATAGAGTTTTGGCAAGGACGACCTTCAAGACTACATGATAGAATCTCATATTCGCTGGACGATAACAATTGGTCTATAGTAAGATTAGCACCGTAATGATGACAATCATTCATGAGAGTCA
>JANMMV010000759.1:0-2620 GCA_031373565.1 Saprospiraceae bacterium | reverse complement strand
AATTTGTTGAATAAAACCAATTTTCTATTAAAATTATTGTTTCAAACCCTTACTATTTAAATATAAAACTTGTCCCTGGTAATTTTTACAAGCTAAACGACTCTACTTTCGTTTATGTGCCGAATCAAGAGATTCCAGAATTGAAAATAAAACTGTATTATAAAAATATCATAGTAGACTCAAGAGTGGTTATGGTCGAGAGAATCCCTACTGCCAATATAACTATGCGGTTTGATACCGAAATTGATGGGAAGATAAGTTTATCACAATTGGGATCGACTTCAAAATTACTCTTAGAATACAACGCTGACTATCCTCTTCAATTACATAATAAGATCAACAATTATATTTTAAGCTGCAAAAATCTTAACGGCGGTATGTCCATTATACAAGTTAATGGAGAACTTATCTCTGAAGAAGCTAAATTGCTACTGAAGAATTTAAAGAAAGGTGACACACTAACCTTGAGCAATATAACTGGCCGTAATGCTTCCAATCAATATTCTAATTTAGGGTCAAAACTGGTAGTTGTAGTAGATTGATCGGCCAAAGAATTTTCGAATAATTCGGTGTAAAAATGATACAATGTCCAATTTGCCAGTACTTAGGCTGTAATGATTGTTTTTAGATTTGTAAAAAATTTACCTGCCTCAGTACCGCCAGTATTGACGGTGACGTAATCTTTGTGCATTTTTTCATAATATGTCTTTGCCTATCAACCCTAAATCAGCAATAGAAATTCGAAATGTCGCCCGGTAGGGGCTTGTGCTCGCTGGGTTCCAATTATACCAAAACAGTCACCCCGCCGCGGCTAAAGGGATGGAAGGATAAAGAGTCGGATAAAGCAAATTGTCCATAACCTTCGATATTCTTCTTGCAAGATCAATCCATAATACAACGGACAGTCATTCCATCGCCTCGATTGGTTGGCGCTATGAAACCTGCGCTGCTGCTAAAGAAGAGGTCGCGAGACAATGTACCACTTATAGTACTACTCCAATAGTAGCCGAATGTATTTACGTTAAGAAGCGCACCATTTGAATTATAGGTTCGGTAGCCCGCGAGTGGCAATTTTAGTGGAGAGCCAAAAGCTCCCGCTGCATCGTTGCTGCTCCATGTTCGCCTCTCCTGCTCCCATTCTGCGGCCGTAGGTAATCTAAATCCTGAGGGACAGGGATTGTTTTCTGCAGCAGTACCTGACCACATGTTCGTCGTTGGATTAGCAATACTAAACCAATTCATGACTATGATAAAAAGACCGCTAGTAGTTAAAAAATCGGATGACTGACCAGCGGTAGTTCCTGATGTACGTATCTGATGCCCGTCTGCATTGCGCCCCCATTGATAAAGATCTCCATAACTAGCTGCGTCTGTGGAACTAGTAGCTACTTGTGTAGCACCGAGATTGCGGTCGAGCCATACCTTACCAGTCAGAGGATTTACCACGGTGCCATAGTTGCCAGTGTTGCTAGACGTAATCGCTTGCCATGCTCCATTGATGTACTGATGCAAACCTTTTATGCTACAGTCTGAACAGGCTATCAGTAATCCTTCTGCAGGTGATGGGATGTCATCTCTTTGTACCTTTGTCATCCTTGGCGGCAGTAATCCTTTAGTGGTAGATGTGACATCTAGGGCAGCCGAAGCATGAGGGGTATGATTATTGATTCCCACTTGGGCGGATGCTATAGTACCCATCAGCATCATAAACAGAATGCAAAAACGTTGTCTCATAGTTATTATTTGTTTATTTTAAAAAAAGAACTCAATTTTATTAATGCAAATATAGTGATTTATTTAAATAACGATCTATTTTTTCATACTACTGTTGAATATTATTGCGTAGACAAAGATTCATGCATTTGTGTTAATGAGCTAAAAAATGGCATGTAATCCCATGAAAGACATCGGACGTCATCAGCAAAAATCAGAAAATATATAACCTTTTGGAATAAAAAAAGAGCCTTGCCATCATTACAATTGCAAGGCTCTCGTCATTTCACTTCTCTCTCTTTTACTAGCTTGTTTAGGCTCAGCCCTTGTATACTTGCTACCTACCTTATGATGGTAATGAGTTTTCTTTGGACGATTATATCATCTGCTTTCATCGCTATCTGATAAATGCCCGCTTGCATCCCTGATAAATTCCAACTGATTAAGTTATCAGTCTCTTTATCAGCTATAAGACTAGCAACTTGTCGTCCACTAATATCATATAACACAAACTCAACTTGCTTGTATTGATCTGATATTTGGAAGTCTATGTTGACTTCGTCAATGAATGGATTTGGATAGGTCACGAAACTACTACCCTTCGTTCTAGACTCAATTGGTTGCAAATCTACTGCTGTATCTGAGTTATCATTTGCCGGACGACTTGCTTGGTTTAATGAGCAATTTACATTGGCATTTCGATTCCAAATCGAATTGGCTTCTGCATTCACTTGGTGACCAATAAATAACCCTGTCATGAACGTCGGATTAGTTGCAGGTGAACTTTCAACAACTAGAAGCTTTAGTGTGTAAATATTTGCATTAATTCTTGAACTAGACTTGATATTTGTATTTCCATCTACATAGAAAGTAACTAATGTACTTGCTGATGTATTTACCAAGCCTC
>JANMMV010000743.1:0-3780 GCA_031373565.1 Saprospiraceae bacterium | reverse complement strand
GCAGACGTTGCAGCAGAGCTAAAGGCACATACATCGATGAAATTAGAATGACTTCAAACATTACAATTCAAACCTTCGTGGACGGGCTAACTCGAATATTTCTGCAGTAAAAAAGAACAGACTAAATGAAACTATACGAATTATCTCAGTTACCATTTAAGGAACGATTCAAGTTTGTAAACGAACTTAGGGAAAGTAATTCTGAGCTTAGTTCGGATGTCAAAATAGTTGCTGATATTTTTGAAAGCACCTTAGAATGGTTTCGTAAGCCAACTAATATCACAGACACAAATTTGATTGCTAAGCTTAAAGATGAAAAAGAACAACTCCCTTCAAATTTTAAAACGATTTATGAAATAATGGAGGGTTCTGTAATAAAGAAATTACCAAGCACCGAAAGACAAAGAATATTTGACGATTCTAAAGAGGCATGGTGTTTACATTATCCTGATTTCAAAAGAATTTCAGATTTGATGCAGAACTATAAAACTAATGAAATGTTAGTTGATTACTGTAAGCATTCTCCTCCTGCATTCATTCACGACAATGCCATTGAAGTTTATAAAAAATGTATTTCCTTTAAAGTCAAACTTACAAAAAAGGTCTTATCTCCCTTACGAAACCATCCCGACCAGGCAGATATGTGGTGTCATTTTGTTGATTATTGTATTGATAAAAACATCGTAAAGTTGTTTTTGAAGGATTATCAAAAATGGAATTTTAAAATACATAATCTTTGGAATGAAATTTATTACTCAAGGCAAGATTTCTTTTCAAATGCAGGATATAAATTGCCATGGGATTTCTACATCAAAAATTCCGATTCGCTGAAAACGAAAGCCGATGAAATTCAAAAAACGCAAGAAGAAATACTTTCGTTATTGACCGCAGGACAAGAATTGGTTGTTAAATATGACGAAGCTATTACTTTGGAATATACTACAAAGGCCACAGGTATGTCTTTGTATGAAAGGGAATTAGAGATTTTACAAACAAATGAAGGCCAAGGTGCTAATGATGAAGAATATTGTTATGTCTATACTTTAGAGTGCGAATTCTTTGTTTTTTATGTAGGCATAGCAGCAGAACCGGAAGTGAGATTTGAACAGCATTTCAGAGGTGCATTTAGCGATGAAGCTCATTTATTCAAATCAAAATTTATTCAAAAGTTTCATAAGGAAGTAAAACAGAAAATAGTTTTTGAAGGAATACGGAGAGAATGCAAGAAGTTTGAAAAGAATTATATCGCCACACACAGCCCACTTGGCAACATGACAGAAGGTGGAGAAGGTTGACAAAATATATAATACTAAAGGACGATGAAATTCTACATGCCTTGCTTTGACAAAAAACCTACCATGGACAGTAAAGCACGAACCGCTAACAGCACCTACAAGAAATTGGCGGTTCAGTGGTTAAATGAACATTTGTGCTTCGTGTCAAATTCAGTGGTAGCAGACAGTTTTCGTCTCCGAAATCGCCCACTTCTTGTAGCTGCAAACCGTTAGCGGTAATGGCAGGACGACCACAACAACGACAATGAGACAGAAAATAACATATATATTATTACTGACGACTTTTGTTTGCTTTGGAACAACAACCAAAGTGACAAGGATAATTGACGGTGACACTTTTGAAACTGAGACAGGCGAAAAAGTTCGACTTATCGGAATAAATGCACCTGAGATTTCAGACATATTCGGACAAGAAGCAAAGCAATATCTATCATACCTAATCGAAAACAAAACAGTTGACCTACAAGCCGACAACATTTCCAATGACCGAGACCGTTATCAGCGACTTTTAAGGTATGTAATTCTTGATGGTGTTGACATAAATAAGAAAATGGTATCAGACGGCTTTGCTTTCGCTTATCTTAAATACAAATTCAGCAAATCAATAGACTACGAACAGGCTCAACTTGAAGCAAGAGAAACCAATAAAGGTATTTGGGGAGACAGCAAGAAGGAAACTATTATTAAAGAACAAGAAAAAAAGGAAACGTCTTTTTGGAAAGACTTATCACCAAAAGCCTACTTCGTAGGCTCTTTGGTTATCATTCTTTTGCTTGTTGGACTTTTTACCTATTTTAAAAAATGAGTTGGCGTTATAGAAAATATAGAAGCTATAGTCGGTCTTACCAACCAAAATTCTTTTTTTCTGAAAAGGAAATTGATTTTACGACAGAATATCTTGACTATAGCCAATTTCTACTTCAAGAATTCTTCACCGCTGATTTAGAAACCAGACAAAAGTTGTCAAATTTCTATATACAAGAATACGGCTCACGTTCTTTTGCTTATCTAAAAAGAAAATATTCGGAATGGGCAAATGGAGACTACCATCTAACTGATTTGATGAAAGAACGTATCACTTCAATAATGCCTAAATTCCTTAATGATAAAGCAAAGCACAAATTAGGAATTCACGAATTTATGGCTTCAATAAAAAATACAGTAAAATCATTTCAAACAAGCCAGAAATCTACATTTAGAAACACATCTAACTTAAAACAACCCCAAGAAGTAGTTTCGATTTTTGAAAAAGAATATGAAAAAATACAGGCTTTAACTATTCGAAATTTCAGATTTAATGTTTTGACGGAAGAAGAAAAGGAAGAAGCTCTTGAAATTAGTAAATACATACTTGAAATTAAACTTCAAAAAGCCTTTGACCAAATAGAAAGAGATTTCAATACTTTTCTACCTTTTATGTTCAAATTTAAGCGTGGCATTTTTTCGGCTTCCTATTCAATTACCGCCTTTAATCTAAAGGTTGACATAACGAATACAGGGATTGATGATATAGAAATTCCAAAATTCAACATCAATGAAGCAGAAGCCAACAGCAGGTTCAAAGAGTATTCAGACAAATATCTTGCCTATGAACTTGTTTCACTTCATAAGGAAACTAACAAGGCAATTAGTAATTCTTTCTTAAATGCAAACGACATTCAATTATTTTTTGCTCATTATGAAGAACTATCAAATGGCGAAAGCGAAGTAAGTATGAATTCCACTTTTCAAGGAGAAGGCGGTATTTTATTTTTAAAGGCACAAATGAAACCTTTGAAATTATTAAAGACATCAATCATAATATCTTCAATAAAACTCGCCATTTACTTCATTGTCATTATCACTTTGGTTTCATTGGCGATAAATCATAAACTTTTTACTTTGCTTATATTTGGTGGCTTCTTTGTGGGAATTTTTGCATTGAACCTTGTAAGTGAAGAAATTAAACAACTTAAATCATTAACAAAAGAATTTAAAACATATGGACAATAACAATCAACTTGCAAGACTTGATAATACCAAAATCATTGATATTATCACTAAAATTCCTAACCTCACAGAAGATGACAGACACGAACTTTCATTGCGTGTGGCATCAGACGATGTTGAAATCAGAAAAGGGGCTTTGGAAAAAATAACTCAAAGCCAAATTGCTCAACACGATTTAATGGCGATTATGGGTGAATTGACAGCATTGAATAAGCAAGGAATGTATGTCAAATCAAAGCAGACAATCAAGACAGGTTCAGGGACATTTGAAATTGAAATGAAAGGTGGAGACACCAAATTAATCATTCCAGTTTTGGTAATTCTTGGTGTTGTAATTATAGCTGCTTTGGTAATAGTATTTTGGAAATAACCTTGACGACAGAAAAGCCACATACCGCTAACAGGCGTTTGGCTCAATGGCGGGTGACGTGGTTAATTGAGCATTCTGCCTCGCATCAACTTTTGTGGTGTATTGACAGTTTTGTGCTCCGAAATC
>JANMMV010000722.1:0-4056 GCA_031373565.1 Saprospiraceae bacterium | reverse complement strand
TATTTGTTTTAAAGAATTGCTTGGCGACCGCTTTGGGGCAGATGGTCACCAAAGAGTACAAATTTTTGCCACCGATATAAGCGAACCCGCTATTGCAAAAGCCCGTAATGGCATATACGCCAAATCAGATGTAATAGGATTGAGCGAAGCGCACCTAAAAGATTATTTTACAAAAAACAATGGCGACTACCAAGCAAAAAAATCAATAAGAGATTTATGTGTGTTTGCGATACATAATTTTTTAAAAGACCCTGCTTTTAGCAAAATGGATTTCATTAGTTGTCGCAATGTGCTGATATATATGGAGCCTTACTTGCAAAAAAAGGCCCTTAGCACTTTTCATTATTCATTAAACGTAAAAGGATATTTATTGCTAGGAAAATCGGAAACTACAGGTGGTGTACCTGACCATTATGGCACGTGCCTATTAAAAGGTACTGCCAAGACCGATAAAATATTTATCCGAAAAGATATCGCTAGCCAGTTTGTACCGACGGCAAGTCTGCTTGGCGAAAAAAGTTTTGCAGTGGCAAATATGAATAGTAAAAGCGAAGCGGTACGCACTGATTTTCAAAAAACGGCCGATGATATAATGCTGAGTAAGTATACTCCTGCAGGTGTAGTGGTAAACGAGGCATCGGATATTGTGCATTTTAGGGGCAGCACGGGAAATTTTTTAGAACCATCACCCGGTAAGGCAAGCCTAAATTTATTAAAAATGGCTAAGGATGGCTTGGCTTTTGAATTGCGTAACATTTTGCACAAAGCAAAAAAAGAAAATACTACCGTTGTAAAGGAAAATATTCCGATACAAATAGATGGCATTCAAAACAATATTTCTATAGAAGCGATACCATTACCAAACATAATAGAACCGCATTATTTGGTGCTTTTTCACAATCAAGGCGTAGTCAACAATATACCACTTCCCATTAATCGCAAAAAGGTAACTGCTACTTCTAAAGCAGAAGATACGGCCAAAGATCTACGCATACAGCAGTTAGAAAGGGAGCTGGCCCAAAGCCGAGAGGATATGCGTAGTATTACCGAAGACCAAGAGGCGGCCAATGAAGAACTACAAAGTGCCAATGAAGAACTGCTAAGTGGTAGTGAGGAGTTACAGAGCCTCAATGAAGAAATGGAAACAAGCAAAGAAGAATTGCAAAGTACCAATGAGGAACTGACCGTAGTAAACCAAGAAATTATTGGGCTAAACGAGCAAATATCGGAGGCAAGAGATTATGCAGAATTGATCATATCTACCTTACACGAACCTATATTGGTGCTAGATAAACAGCTCCGTATAAAAACGGCAAACGCTGCTTTTTATAACAACTATGAGGTAAATCCAAAGGACACCGAAGGTAAATTATTATATAATCTTGGCAATGGCCAATGGAATACTGCTGCATTAAGAACCCTTTTAGAGGATGTTTTGCCGCATAAATCTAAATTCGAAAATTTTGAAATATCCCATAATTTTCCCAATATTGGCGAACGAATTGTATTATTAAATGCCCGAGAAATAGTAAACGAAGGTGGTAAAGAAAAATTAATATTATTGGCCATTGCCGACATTACAGAAAAAGTTTACGCCCGTAAAAAAATAGAAGAAAGCGAACAACGTTTTCGAAATTTGGTAGAGCAAGCTTTGTATCCCATTCTAATTTTAAAAGGCGAGGATATGGTATTGGATATAGCCAATGACCCTTTATTAAAAATATGGGGAGTAGGCAAAGAAGCAATTGGCAAAAAATTTTTAGAAATTTTGCCCGAAATGAAAGACCAACCATTTATGGGATTATTGTTAGATGTGTTGCATAACAGTACTACTCATTATGGCAAGGAGGAACCTGCTCATTTTGAAAGAGACAACGGAATCACTGAAACCATTTATTTTAATTTTGTTTACCAACCTTATCTTGAGTTCGATGGGACCGTTACCGGCGTTATTGTATTTGCAAACGATGTAACTGAGCAAGTACTTGCCCATAAAAAAGTAGAAGAAAGTGAGTTTAGGTACAGCGAAATGATTTACTCATCGCCGAACCTTATTGCCATTTTAAAAAGCGAAGATTTGGTAATAGAAATTGCCAACGATGCCATTTTAGAAGTTTGGGGTAAAGGACGTGATGTTATCGGTAAAAAGTATTTTGATATTTCACCCGAATTTGTAGCACGAGGCGTAGCCGAAATCATCAAAACGGTTTACAGTAGTGGCGTTGCTTTTTCTGCCAACGAAATGCCTGTTTACTTAATTCGCAATGGAGAACCACAGCTTCGGTATTATAGTTTTAATTTCCAGCCACAACGTGGCATAACAGGCAATATAGAGGGTATTGCCATTATAGCTTTGGATGCAACAGCACAAGCTACATTAAATGCGCAAGTAAAAGAAAGTGTAGAGCAACTGCATAAAACTACGGAACATTTTAAACTAGCAACGACAGCCGCAGAAGTAGGCACTTGGTCTTTGGATCTAGCAACGCAAGCCTTAGAATGGTCGGGCCTACATAAAAAAATGTGGGGCTATAATGAACATCATACAAACCTTGTATATGAAGACTAGCACAAACTAATACTTGACATCGATAAAGAAGTTGTTTTTGAAGCGATAGAAATTGCACTTAAAACAAATACGCCATATGAAACATCCTATCGAATAAAATTGGATGGCCAAGAAGATATCCGTTGGATGAGATCTTTAGGCAAATATGTATATAATGATGCTGGAGAACCTGTCACACTTTCAGGTGTAAGCGTGGATATTACTAAACAGAAAAATGTTGAAATCGCTTTAAAGGAAAGCGAAGAACGTTTCCGTTCATTGGCGGATAATGTTCCGATGAACATATTTATCATTGAACCAACTGCCGAGGCAAATATCAGTTATTGGAATAAATATTGGTTGGATTATACTGGACAAACAATGGAAGAAGCACTTGGTAGGTCATGGGATGGGATTATACACCCTGATGATGTACAGCCCATCATGGATGTTTTTGTACCTGCTTTTGAAAACAAAGAGCCTTATCATTTATCTAGTATTCGTATCAAACGTTTTGATGGTCAATACAGGTGGTTTTCAGTACAGGCAAATCCACGATATTTGTCCAATGGAGAATTTGTAGGATATATAGGAGTTGGTTTTGATGTTCATGAACAGAAGTTACTTGAATTAGCATTGACTGAAGCAAAAGTCTCAGCAGAAAATGCAGTTAAATTCAAGCAACAGTTTTTGTCAATTATGAGTCATGAAATTCGTACACCATTGAATTCTATTTTGGGATTTGCCAATGTATTAATGAAGTCCGAAATGGGTGATCAACAAAAGGACTATGTTCAAGCCATAAAGACTAGCGGAAATTCCTTAAACTTACTTATTAACGATATACTTGATTTAGCAAAAGTAGATGCGGGTAAAATGACATTTGAAGCACAACCATTTGCAATCCAAAAAGCAATTAATTCGCTAGTACACACATTTGATCTAAAAATAAAAGAAAAGAACTTAGTCATCACTTGTGATGTTGACACAAAAATACCTTCAATCATAATTGGAGATTCCACACGATTAAATCAAATTATACTTAATCTCTTGAGTAACGCCATCAAATTTACCCATAAGGGCAGAATTATGGTTACCGTTAGTATAAATAGCGAAGATGATGAAAATATTTATCTTTCTTTTTCTGTCACTGATTCTGGTATTGGTATAGCTGAAGATAAGCTAATTTCGATCTTCAATGTCTTTGAACAAGCTGAAGTAAGTACGTCAAATTCCTACGGTGGAACGGGTCTAGGTCTAGCTATTTGTAAACAATTGGTCGAATTTCAGGGGGGCACTATAAGCGTCAGCAGTAAGATAGGTTCAGGGTCAACCTTTGGTTTTATTCTCCCGTTTGGCAAAGTAGCTATAATGCCCACAGATGAACAGCAAATGCCTGTCTTTAATGCAAAAATAAAAAAACTGCGCATATTAGTAGCCGAAGATGTTGCCTTAAACCAATTGTTAATCAAAATTATTTTGAGTGATTTTGGTTTTGAACATGAAGT
>JANMMV010000656.1:0-4904 GCA_031373565.1 Saprospiraceae bacterium | reverse complement strand
GGCAAGAATAAAGATGTAATAAAATTGTTCGAAAAAAGCGGTAAAAGTCAAAACCCCAGTCTCATAGCTGATATGACTACTTCTCTTTATGCAGGGGCTTTTTATCATGACGGTAATGTCGCCCGTTCCTTTTATGAATTTAGTAAATTATTGTCATCACCAAATGTTGGACATGAAGCACCTTTCAATATTAGAGTTTACGATATGCCATTTGATGAGAAGGTACTTGCGCTTTGCAAAAATGACCGAGAGAAAGCAGATGTTTTCACTATCGCAGCACTTATGCCTAAGCAAGATCTACCTGCTCATATCCGCTCTGTCCATAAATTTGCTCCTGACCATCCTTATTTGCAACTTTTGGTAAGTCGAATGATCAATAAATATGAAGACTTTTACAACAGCAGTCTTTATAAAGATAATGACTATTGGGAACCAGAAGAAAGTAGATTGCCCACTGGAGATTTAGATTCGGTGTTAAATGTAACTTTTGCGATCACCAAAACCAAAAGCGTACAAAAAGAACCTTTCTACGCCTATGCCATGTCTTATCTTTTTTATGCTAAGGGTGACATATCGATGGCAAAACTATGGACAACTATGACCATGCCAAGAAATGATAATGAACGTCGACAAAAGTATGTGCAAGAAGTGTTGAATTATCTTGCAGCACCCGATGATAAGTTAAAGGAACGTGAGATAATAGAAACAATAGATAAATTGTCCACTATGTCTTATGGTAGAGATGTTCATGCCATGCAAACAATAAGTGACGCACTCGTCAAGTATTATGCAAATGATAAGGTAAAATCATTTTATGCAGCAAGTTTGCAGGCGATAGCTTTTGAGGCAGATTGGCAGACTGAAAAATCTGAATTTGAGTACGGTGGATATGAGCAACAACGATTTCTTGATACTATGAGCACTGAGAAACTATCGCTTATTGTAAATCATTTTGAGCAAGGAAAACCAAAAGGAGTGGACAGTATTTTGATAAAAATCGCAAGCATTAGCAAAGATGAATTGTATATTGCATATGGTCGAAGGCTTATTTTAGATGGAAAATGGAGTGTTGCAAAAACTGTTTTCAGCAAAGTAGATAAATCCTATTTTGATAAAGTAACAAAAGGAATAAGCGTAATATCTACTTGGAAGGATGAAGGATATCAATCATATTCAACACCAAAGCTTTGGCTACGATCTGTTAAAAGAACTCCTATAAAAAATCCGATTTCGTACCTTGATCAATTGATAGCAAGTCAAGTAAAAACACAAAAGTCCCCTACTGATCCACAAGCGTGGTACGACTACGCTACGCAACAACTAAACACTTCTTACTGGGGAAGTGCGTGGATTTATGCCAAAAGTCAGCGATCTTCTGCTGAAGTTCCGAAGGAAGGTTTACCCGCTTCAGATATCGATACTTATTTTGGGTGCAGTCACGTATCATCCAGTTTAGACCATGCATTAAAATATGTAGAGAACAATCAAATGCTGCATGCCAAGATTGTGTACTTGCGAGCTTTGGTCGAAAAGTATCAGGCAATTGTTGCTGTCGATAAGTTGTTTCCACAAAATTATTGGGAGCTAAGCGAAGACGATGAAAAGAAGCTAAACTTGAAAGCAGATCAATTAGTCCAAGATAAATATTCGATCTACACGCGCCATTTCTTGGATAAAGTACCAGATTCAGAATACAAGAGAATGATTATCGAAGAATGTCGTGATATTAAAGATGTTTACCAAGGAAAGTAGATAAAACTTACAAATAACTTATCATTTTCTACGAAGCATATACCATTACATTTCCGGATATGGTGAAAAATTAGCAAATCAAAGTTAAACATTTTAACCGACTTTCGGTTTCACAAACAAATTATTTGTGGTACGCCAGTGTGGGTGTACCATTGCTGAGAAATATAATTATATGAGCTTTTTTTCTATATGTTTACATTAAAAGTATCAAAGCTCATATAATGGATGCTCATATCATATAAATTTTATTCAGAATCTTTTTACCTTCGGGGCTTAATTCTAATCTTGACCAAAATATTCACTTTTTATGTCACATAGCCACTTGACACAATTTGCATCTAGACATATCGGTATATCACATGCGGAGTTATCCGTCATGCTCGATACGATCGGTGTTGACTCTTTAGAAACACTGATTGATGAAACAGTCCCTAGTAGTATCAGAATGAAGGGTAAACTTAATATTCCAGATGCGCTCACTGAGAACGAATATCTTACTATGCTCCAAGGTATTGCAGACAAAAATAAAAAATGTCGGTCATACATTGGTCAAGGTTATTATGGAACCATTACACCATCTGTCATACTTCGTAGCATTTTTCAGAATCCAGGATGGTATACACAATACACACCGTACCAAGCTGAGATAGCGCAAGGTCGGCTCGAAGCATTACTCAATTTCCAAACGGTTGTGAGTGACCTGACAGGATTGCCGATAGCAAGCGCTTCGCTGCTTGACGAAGCTACGGCTGCGGCAGAAGGAATGGCGATGTGTGATGGCATACGCAACAAAAAACGAAAAAACAATCCTGCTACTAAATTCTTTGTAGACAATGATGTTTACACCCAGACTGCAGATGTGATGGTCACGAGAGCTACGCCACTCAATATAGAAATCGTCAGGGGAGATTGGAAAGATTTTGAATTTGGTGATGATTTTATTGGTGTATTAATCCAATATCCCAATGCTGTTGGTTCGGTAGAAGATTATCGAGCATTTACACAAAAATGTAATCAAGCGGAGATCCAAGTGATCGTAGCGGCTGATATCATGAGTTTGGTATTGTTGACGCCACCAGGAGAATGGGGTGCTGATGTAGTTGTAGGTAATAGCCAAAGGTTTGGAGTGCCGATGGGGTACGGTGGACCGCACGCCGCATTTTTTGCTACAACAGAAGATAACAAACGACATATACCAGGTCGTATCATCGGTATGTCGATCGATACCCAAGGAAATCCAGCACTCCGTATGGCGCTCCAAACGCGCGAACAACATATTCGTAGAGAAAAGGCAACATCCAATATCTGTACTGCCCAAGCATTGCTAGCTGTGATGGCAGGTATGTATGCCGTGTATCATGGTCCAGAAGGGATTAAAAATATTGCTTATGCTATTCACAAATATGCTGCCGATGTAGCGGCTAGCTTAACTGCTGGAGGATACACTGTGATTAACACCTCATTCTTTGATACGATAACTGTCAAGGCTGACGCGTCAAAAATCGCTTCCATTCGAGAGAAAGCAGTCAAGGCCAATATCAATTTCCACTATCCGTCCGATGAGAGTCTATCAATATCGTTTGATGAAGCATGTACCAAAGCTGATGTTGATCAGATTTTGGCTGCTTTTGATGTTAATGCCATAAGTGTAAAATCTACTGAATTAGGCGCTATGAAGCGTAAATCTGACATATTGACGCACCCAGTTTTCTCATCTTACCATACAGAGAGCAAGATGATGCGGTATATCAAGAAATTGGAGAATAAAGATCTTTCGCTAGTGCACTCCATGATAGCACTAGGTTCATGTACTATGAAGCTTAATGCTGCATCAGAAATGATCCCTGTCACATGGCCAGCTTTCTCTAATGTCCACCCATTTTGTCCATTAGATCAAGTGGCTGGGTACCAACAAATATTCACTGAACTTGAAGCTTATTTGGCAGAAATAACTGGATTTACTGCTTGTTCTTTGCAACCCAACTCCGGCGCACAAGGAGAGTATACGGGTCTTTTAACGATTCGAGCTTACCATTTAAGTCGCGGTGATAAGCATAGAAATATTGCCATCATTCCATCGTCGGCGCACGGAACAAATCCGGCGTCCGCTGTGATGTGTGGTATGGAAGTAGTGGTCGTTGGTTGTGATGAAATGGGCAATATCGATATGAATGACTTAGCGATCAAAGTCGAGCAAAATAAAGATAATCTAGCAGCGCTCATGATTACTTACCCGAGTACGCATGGTGTTTTTGAAGTATCTGTTCGTGAAATCTGTCAACTGATTCACGACAACGGAGGTCTCATTTATATGGACGGAGCAAATATGAATGCTCAAGTAGGTCTTACTAGTCCTGGACTTATTGGCGCTGATGTATGTCACTTAAATTTACATAAAACATTTGCAATACCGCACGGTGGCGGTGGGCCAGGAATGGGACCAATCTGTGTTAATAACAAATTGAAACCATTCCTTCCCGGACACACGATGGTAAAGACAGGTGGCGAAAAACCTATTCATGCTGTATCAGCAGCACCGTGGGGCAGTGCGAGTATTTTGCTGATCTCCTATGGTTATATCCGTATGCTTGGCGCAAAAGGTGTCACAGACGCAACTAAATATGCGATTCTAAATGCAAATTATATCAAAGCACGATTGGAAGGTGCCTACCAGATCTTGTATTCAGGTGCGATGGGCAGAGCCGCACATGAAATGATTGTTGACCTCAGAGAGTTTAAAGCAGTCGGAATAAGTGCAGAGGACGTAGCAAAACGACTTATGGACTATGGTTTCCATGCACCTACGTTATCGTTTCCAGTTGCAGGTACCATCATGATCGAACCTACCGAATCAGAAGACAAAGATGAATTAGACCGATTCTGCGAAGCGCTTCTCGAGATCCGTAAGGAGATTGATCAGGTAGCCGCCGGAGAAATGGATGCTGAAACAAATGTATTGACAAATGCGCCACACACCGCCAATATGATTATTGACGATGCGTGGGCACACAGCTATAGTAGAGAGAAAGCGGCCTTCCCGCTACCGTACGTGAGACAAAATAAGTTTTGGCCAAGTGTTGCACGTGTAGATAGTGCACACGGTGATCGCAATCTTGTCTGTACATGCCCACCGATGGAGGATTATATGAAAT
>JANMMV010000624.1:0-8560 GCA_031373565.1 Saprospiraceae bacterium | reverse complement strand
CCAAAGATCCTTATTCTAATATCATAAATGGCAGTGATAATAAAACTGGCTTTGAAGTATCCAAAACTGGTCAATTATCTTATATGAAAGCACTAGTCCAAGCAATCATCGACGGGGGCGGAAACGGCATCATGTATTGGGAACCAGCATGGGTGTCCACCCCGACATTTAAAGATCGATGGGGGACTGGATCTAGCTGGGAGAATAATGCTTATTTTGATTTTACAAATGCGACAATGCCCGTAGTTGAGTTTATGACATCAGAATACAAGTTTTAGATGTCGCATAATTATATCCTCTTCAATTAACAGTAAGAAGTTTCAAAAGGATCTTTTATCCCCTTATCGCGATCCACGCAAAATCTTATCCATTTTACGCCCTTTGGCCAATTCATCAACCAATTTGTCCAAATATCTGACTTGTTTTGTCAAAGGGTTTTCGATTTCTTCTATGGTGTGACCACAAATTACACCAGTGATCAAATTAGCATTGGGATGTAAGGTAGCGTGTTCGAAAAATGTCTTAAAACTTACATTTTCTAATATGAGTGCATGCACTTTTTTCTCATCAAAACCCGTCAACCATTCTATGATTTGATGCAGTTCTTCCTTCGTCCTTCCCTTTTTCTCAATTTTGGCCAAATAAAGTGGGTAAACAGTTGAAAAGACCATTTTGGCGAAACGCTCGTTGTGATTAGCTGGATTATTCATATTGCAAACATTTTGATAAGAATCACTAATAGTGCCACATTATTGCTTTGTTCTAAACGTTGTAATAAGTTCATTGAACAGCAAAGATGTGAGTGCTCCTATGACAAAAATAGATACAAACTGGATAGGTCTCAAAGTTTCGTTTCCTGCTAGTCTGCTGAAATTTACGACGGATATCACTAATATGACAGCAATGATGACTATTTTTCGATTTTTCATGATTTTGATTTTGAACTATTCATTAAAAAAATCTAGTATGAATATTTTCCCAACTATTCATGTTTGGGTTCCCACAATTCGATTTTATTACCTTCAGTATCCATAATATGTACAAATTTTCCGTAGTCGTAAGTTACGACGCTATCCAACACATTAACTCCATTTTCTATTAATTTCAATACAAGACCTTCAATATTCTGTACTTGATAATTAATCATAAACTCTTTTTTTGATGGTGCAAAATATTCACTAGTTCTTTTGAAAGGTGTCCATTGTAGTGAGTTCACTTCATCAGGATTGTTAATATTCCTAGATTCAAAACTTGACGAGCCCCAGTCATTGATTTCAATTCCCAAATTTTTGGTGTACCACTCCTTAGTTTCCTTCGGATTATCCAAATAAAAAAAAATTCCACCAATTCCTGTTACCTTAGGTGTGGTGACATCACGCGCTACGGGTCCGCTTGATGGACTTTTTTGATCTTCCATTTTTTTAATATTTTTGGTTGTTGATGTACAATTTGCGAGAAAAGTTAATAAAGCAAATATGACTATTAATCTATACATTTTTGATAATAAGAGCTGTTTTAATAAATAGACCAAGATTAATTCAGGTGTGCAATCATTCGTCAATACCGATCTTAATTAGAACCTAAACTTAACAAAGATAAAAAAATGTACAAAACTAATTGCTAATATACTCATTCCATCTGTTCTAATTTCTTTTTTTAGTAGCCGAGAACCATACCATGTTGTAAATATATGTAAACCTATGTATATTGTCCCATATAGTTAAAACTAGGTCAAAAAGTACCAAAAATTAATAGATTTCATTTTTAAAAATCTTGATTGTCATGAAATATGCATTCTTCGCTTTAGTGATATCCTTTATTGTCGCCTGTAAACCAATACAAACGCCAGCTACCACTATCAAAATTGCCTTCGGCTCCTGTGGAAATCAAGATAAGCCACAACCTGTCTTGGGTTTAGCTGCAGATGAGAAATTAGATGCATTTGTTTTTTTAGGAGACAACATCTATGGAGATACTGATGTCATGGATACATTAAGAGCCAAATATCGCCGCTGGGGAGCACAAGAAAACTACAAAAAACTTGTCGCGTCTACAAAAATATTTGCCACATGGGATGACCATGATTATGGACGAAATGATATCGGCCACTCTTATCCATTTAAGAACGAGTCAAAAGATATCTTTATGGATCACTTCAATATTAGTGCTGACCACGACATGCGTAAACATGAAGGGATTTTTCACACAAATTATGTAGACAAGGATGGAAAGCGGATTCAGATTATTATGCTCGATGTTCGAACCTTCAAAAGTGAAGTACTACCGTATGATGGTAAGACCAAAATGGAAAGAGATAAATATTTCTATACGCTCGACTATATGCCCATCACTTCGCTAGATAGTACTTTTTTAGGCAATAAACAATGGGCGTGGCTCGAAGGAGAACTCAATAAACCTGCTGATCTAAGGCTCATTTGCAGCGGATCACAATTCGGCATCGAATACAATGGTTACGAAGCATGGGCCAACTACCCGCTTGAACAAAAGCGACTACTCAATCTTATAAAAACCACAAAAGCTAACGGCGTGATCTTCCTGAGTGGCGATGTGCACTATGCAGAAATATCAAAGTTGAATGAAGATGGCCTCTACCCTATTTATGATGTGACATCAAGTGGTATTACTTCAACGTGGGATTTTGCCACACCTAATCGCAACCGCATCGAAGGCCCCGTGATGGAAAATCATTTTGGACTACTTACCATCGAATGGGAAACAGATCCCAAGATCAAAATGGAGATCATCGACGTCACCAAAAATACAAGAATTGAGTACACAATCAGAAAAAGTGAGATAAGTTTCAAGTAAAGCTTGTACATTAATGACGCTTATTATTTTGAAATGATGCTGAAGGACTAGAATCTACAGCGTAAACATTTCAACTAAAATTTTATTTCTATCTCCAAATAACACAAATGAGTAAGAAAATATATCACTTATCAACGTGCGATACTTGTCGCAAAATTCTTGCTGAGATTAATACGGAAGGGGCAACTATGGTAAATATTAGAGAAGAAATAATAGATAAGGAAACGTTGGATTGGTTGAAGAAAAAAGTAGGCTCTTATGAGGGTTTATTTAACAAGCGAGCTCAGAAGCTTAAAGAGATGAAGCCTGAAGAGAAACCCGTAAAAGATGCCGATTTTAAGAAATTGATCTTGAAAGATTATACTTTCCTTAAACGGCCTGTTATCATTTGTGGTGATGATGTTTGGGTGGGTAATGAGAAAGCAACAGTTACTTCGCTAATCGCCGCTATACCCAAGTAGTAAGTCCACAAAAAAAAACAGAAGTTCAATACAAACTGAACTTCTGTTAATTATTGTACTTTGTACCTAAATTTGCTAAGAAGGAAGCATTCCTGCGTACTTATCTCTATTAAGATAAAGTCCTATAGCATTGATGACAAATAGCAAAACACCCAGGCCTGGCTGCTTAGATATCAAGAGTTCGAATAACAAAATGTTCACTACGATCGGCATCAATAGTACCAATCCTAGCGATCTTGTCTTAGGCATCAAAAGCAAAATACCACAGATTACTTCGAGCGCTTTTACCACCGTCATATAACCTGTCGAACTCATAACGCCAAAAAAAGTGGCTGCATCTCCTTCTGGAGTCGGTAATGGCATGAAGTTTAGGAAACCATTCATACCGAAGACTAAAAATACTAAGCCCAACAAATAGTAAGGCAAATCTTTAACAATGTTCATAATTCTAAATGTTTTGATGTTGATTAAAACTCAAAAATAAAGCAGAATCGTAATATATAATAATTAATTAATATAAATTATTAATATATCATAAAATTCAATACGTTGGTGTACAAAAACAGTATTATTAGAAATAATGTACTAAAAAAGAAAGTGCAAATGGCTTTATACAGAATTATAATAGGTCAGCTCAAAAATAGCTAGCATTGTATCATTTTTTGCCTACCTTCACTCTCAAATTAATGATACCATGAAGAAGTTTTTTAAGTATTCCGGCCTATTCATCTTGACCATCATAGGCATCTATTTTTTAGGGCCACGTACAAAATTCGAAAGTCCTAAGCTACTGGATACGGACATCAAAACTTCCATAGATCAGTTGGAAAACCAAATTGCAGCAGCAGAATCAGCCATCAAAGACATAAAACCTAATAATCATTCTCAGATCATCTGGGCGGACAGCCTAAAGCAACAAACCGAGTACTGCTTGGTATATCTTCATGGTTTTTCTGCGTCTCAAATGGAAGGACATCCTATCCACAGAGATTTTGCAAAACGTTATGGCATGAATCTCTACCTACCTAGATTAGAAGATCATGGTCGTCGCGATACGAATAGTTTTTTGACATTGACGCCAGAATCATATTTACAGTCTGCAGAAGATGCGCTTGATATCGCAAAGATTCTAGGTAAAAAAGTGATCGTTATGTCGTGTTCATCAGGGGGTACTTTAGCGATAAGCCTCGCAGCAGCAGGAGAGAATATTCATAGCATGATCCTTTATTCACCAAATATTGATATTGCTGACCCAATGTCTGCTGCATTATTGTATCCATGGGGGAAACAAATCTCAAATATTGTAATGAATGGTGACTACAATCGCATAAATTATGACAGTTCTGGACGTAAATATTGGAATCCCGTCTACCATATGAATGGCATATTTGCTTTAAAAAGTGTAATAAACGACTACATGACCCCAGAGACATTCTCAAAGATTAAAATACCTATTTTCATGGGATACTATTATAAAGATGATGAACATCAAGACAAGGTAGTGAGCGTCCCGCGCATGTTAGAATTCTATGATCAGGTTAGCACACCCGCTGATCAGAAAAAAAAGGTCAGTTTTCCAGCATCAGGGCATCACGTCATAAGCTCTGAGTTGGTGTCAAAAGACATCGATGGCCTGAAAAGAGAAACTTTTGCTTGGGCAGAGAAAACGCTTGGGTTAAAGTCGAAGTAGTCGGAGTTGAAACAATAACTATCTTTTTGGGATGAGATCTGTGCTAAAATACTTTTTGATATTCAACCAAAAAGCCGTAACTAAGTACAATATGACAGGAGAACCAAAAGTCAGAAAAGAAGTATAAATAAAATAAAGCCTAACTCTCGATGTGTTTATGCCCATTTTTTCAGCAAGATAAGTGCATACACCAAAGGTGTTCTTTTCTACTATCGGTTTAATATAGTTTTCTACAAAAGTCATCGTATTTGCGTTACAAAAGTTTTAAACAGTTTAAAATGAGTTAAGTTTCATTAAAACTTCCAATCATTTTACAAATATACATACAATAACAAGAAATTTATATTTTTGTTAACTTTTGACTAAGGGTATTTAGTACGTTGTGCATATTATAAGAAAATCACCATCTTATGAATAAGTCACTGATACACATCTCGCTTCGCAACCACCCTCTAATGAAAACACTTGCTGCATTAGACTTCGATAGTTTGATAGACCACATCGAGCATGAGAAAGTCGCCAAAAATAAGACAATATTCAGTGTAAACTCAGACATGAAGTATGTTTACATTATTGACAAGGGTGCTATAAAACTCTCTATGTACTCAACAGGGGGGAGAACCCTTGTTAAAGATATCTCATATGATGGAGAGATTTTTGGTGAAAACATCTTTAGTCCAGAACAACGTAATCTAGAATACGCTGAAACACTTACCGATACTGGTATCTTCAAAATACCAATAGAAGTTTTTAAAAAGCTCATCATTGCAAATCCACGATTTGCAGAATACGTCATGAATATGATCGTCCAGAAGCTTCAAAAACTGGAGGAGAGATTACAAAATTTCGTGTTCCGAAAGGCAAAAGAGCGTATTATTGATTTTATCTGTAAAACTGGAAAGCGCAAAGGGGTGACTATCGGTATTAGTGAGTGCCTTATCGATCACGGTATGTCCCACAGCGAAATCTCATGCCTAACAGATACAAGTAGACAAACTGTGGCGCGCATTCTCAACGATCTGAAAAAGGAAAACCATATCCACTTCACTTCCCGAAAAAGCGGAAAAATATTAGTAAGGGATATTGATAAATTACAAACACTTGCTTTTGCAAGCTAATCTAACAGCTTATATATGATAAGTTGATTTATTCCGGACTTAAAAACACGAGGTTTAAAGGTTATAATTGGTTAAATAATTTCATTAAGAAATGTGGCTAAGCCCAAGATTGTGTGAATCTTGGGCTTTTTTTATTTGTCCAGTTTATTAAACCACGTTCTAACCATATCGTAAAATAAGGTAGTTGTTTGGGCAGCATCTCCCTTCGTCTCTCCCTTACAGCCCTGATAAATATCATTACTAAAAAAAGCTGTTCTTTTATCTGTTACGCACCACAAATCACGTCCAAAACTGAAATCTGATGGGTCGCTATTTATACTTTTGGCAATGGAAAAAGGAAGATCAAATTGGTTAGATACGGTGGATACGTCAAGTGATGAACTTAAACTTTCCGTCTGATAATTATATACAATAAAAGGAATTCTAAATCGCTGTTCGGAGTTATTGGCCAATCCCGTATGGCTAGACCCATGATCTGTCGTAATGATAAAAACTGTATTTTCAAACCATGACTTGGATTTTGCGAGCTGAAAAAAAACTGACATCGCGTAATCACTGTACTTGACGGAAGCCTTATATTTTGAAGGAATATCGATACCCTTAATATCGTTGGGGACCGGTACTTCGAAAGGCGTGTGCGAACTCAGCAACAACACCGTGGTAAAGAAGGGTCCTTTTTGCTGCTTATTGACATCTTCACAGATCTGGATTGCTCTGCTGGCCACTATATGATCTGGTACACCCCATTCAGTTATAACGTCATCACTTTCAAAATCAGTCTTTCCTATGATATTTTCAAATCCCTGATAGACGATATAATTACGCATATTCGCAAAATTCAGATCACCTCCATAAACAAAAGAAGAGGTGTATCCTTTACTCTTAAGCAACTTTGCCAATGAAGGGAATTGCCTAGCTTTCTTCATTTGATTCAACATATTTTCGCCACCGATGGAAGGTACACCGCTCAATAAGGCAGGTACTCCTTGATCTGTCCTAAATCCGGAAGCAAACATCTGCGTGTATTTCAAACTATGGTTGCTTAGCGAATCAAAAAACGGCGTCGTTTCCCCATCACCTTTCAAATATTGAACCATATCTTCAGACCATCCTTCGGCAACTATCAAAACAATATTCTTACCTGCCAATCGAACTAATGTAGAATCGTGACAAATTTGAGTTTGATGATACTGATCCGTAAACTTGTCGATAAGAGCGTCGTCAGATTTTATCGAATAATTATTCGTTTTGACAAGCGAATATAGTAAGTACCAAGTTTTATTAACAGCCGCAAAATTTTGATGATTATCAGTCGAATAAAAACCATCAGAAGGCGTTAATGGCCATTTACCAGCGCCTCCTCTCAATCCCAAAAAAGCACAAGGACCAACCAAAACGATAAAAATCCACGATTGTAGATAATAACGCTTCACGGGCTGCCATTGATCATAGTGGAGTGTCAATCGCTTCAGCCCACTTACAAATAAAATAAGTGACAGCACAGACGGCCATAATGCAAAAAATGACTTACTTGATGCCCAAGCTTCCCTTGGATAGACAAGATATGAAATAGCCCGTGCATCGAGGGTACCTCCCCAATCACGATACATCAAAATTGAACTGTACTCGATAAGGCAAATACATGTCCAGATAAGGATATTCCAAGCTAAAATCGTTTTTCGCAACCACTCCCAGCCGGTAATAAGATAAAGTGCCCAAGGAATAAAGCTTGTAAGCAACACTCCACAAGCCATCGATAAATCTAACTTAAAACCATGACGTTGTGCCTCCCAAAACAAAGGTACTTCGTTTGTATTGACAAATACTAGACGCCACAAAAGCAGAAAAAACAAATAAAAAATGACCGTCCTTATTGGCCAATAGATACTTTCGTATGGATTGGATTCTTTAATCTCTATTGTCATATTTGAGGCATTTCGTTATTTAAAATCATTCGCTTGAACTGTAGGAATCAACTGATCATGAATCATAGCATGGTTGTAGGTGCTTAGTCTCGTTAAAATTCTATCCAGTATTTCATCTTTGACTTTTGACAAACTAGGATCATTACCTTTATTCTCCTTCAGATTAGGGTCATTTTGATATGTATACAATCCAAATATTTTCTCGCCGTTATACATGGCATAATACGTAGTATCCATATAGTGATAGATACTATTTCGATAGCTCAAGTTAAATCTATGGCAGGTAGAACTTGTATTCTTTCCAAAGAGGAACTTATGTTCTTTTTCATCAACGTATTGTAGTATCATCGGCAAAATATCTAACTGCGTAGTAAGTTGACCATTGACCCCTTTTAGTTTTCCATCACCAGTAAAAAACAAAATAGGCACTCGAAACTCATCAATTTTCTGACTTTTGAGACTTTGGTTGGGGCCTGTATGATCCGCTGTAATAACAAATAACGTCTTCGCATACCAAGGTTGTTTCTTAGCGTTGTC